>NZ_JAWOTX010000008.1:209244-259516 GCF_033339115.1 Vibrio sp. 947
GGTGGCTACGACGGGATTCGAACCTGTGACCCCATCATTATGAGTGATGTGCTCTAACCAGCTGAGCTACGTAGCCAAAACCATATTTTTTGTTCTCAACGCTTTGTTGCCTTGTCGTTGGGAACGGCGCGCATTATGCGAAGTTGAGTGAGATCCGTCAACAGTTTTTTTTAATAAATTTCGGAAAAAACCTCGTTCGCTTCCTTTTTAAACAAAGAGGCGTGTTTATGATCTAAAACTGGAAATAAATTAGCTTGCAGTTGCGTAATTTATTTTTGTTCATTTACTTAAGGTATTAAAAAAGCCAGCTTAACAGCTGGCTTTTAGTGTAAATGAAGTGTTTAGAATTCATTCATTTAATTAAACATTGAAGCGGAAGTGTACAACATCACCATCTTTTACGATGTAGTCTTTACCTTCTAGACGCCATTTACCTGCGTCTTTTGCGCCATTTTCACCATTGAATTGGATGAAATCGTCGTAACCGACTACTTCTGCACGAATAAAGCCTTTCTCGAAGTCAGTGTGGATCTTACCTGCCGCCTGAGGCGCAGTTGCACCAACAGGGATTGTCCAAGCACGTACTTCTTTAACACCTGCTGTGAAGTAGGTGTGTAGAGTCAGTAGTTCGTAACCAGAGCGAATTACACGGTTCAGACCCGGCTCTTCGATCCCCATATCTGCTAGGAATTCTTCGCGATCTTCATCTTCTAGTTCAGATAGTTCAGATTCGATAGCTGCACATACAGGTACAACGACATTGTTTTCTTTTTCTGCGAACTCACGAACCGCATCTAGATATGGATTATTTTCGAAGCCATCTTCGTTTACGTTTGCAATGTACATAGTTGGCTTCAGTGTTAGGAAGTTTAGATAGCCGATTGCTGCTAACTCTTCTTTAGATAGCTCAACTGTGCGTGCCATGCCGCCTTCAGTAAGTACTGGTAACAGTTTTTCTAGTACGGTTAGTTCAAATTTTGCGTCTTTATCGCCGCCTTTTGCCTTCTTCGCGTTACGTTGAATCGCTCGCTCACAAGAATCAAGGTCAGCCATTGCAAGTTCGAGGTTGATCACTTCGATATCTTCGATAGGTGAAACTTTACCTGAAACATGAACAATGTTTTCGTTTTCAAAACAACGTACAACGTGGCCAATCGCGTCTGTTTCACGGATGTTAGCTAGGAATTTGTTACCTAAACCTTCACCACGTGATGCACCAGCAACAAGACCAGCGATGTCCACGAACTCCATCGTCGTTGGAAGAACTCTCTGTGGGTTAACGATCTTAGCTAGTGCGTCTAGACGTAGATCTGGCACAGGAACCACACCAGTGTTTGGTTCAATGGTACAGAACGGGAAGTTTGCTGCTTCGATACCCGCTTTAGTTAGTGCGTTGAACAGAGTTGATTTACCTACGTTAGGTAGACCAACGATGCCACATTTAAAACCCATGATAGTAACCTTATTCAGCTTTGAACGTGTGGAGGCGATTTTGTGCTTTAGATAGGCCATCCTTAATCAGGATATCTAGACAACGAACAGCCTCGTCAGCTGCTGCATCTAAAAGCTCTTGCTCTTTAGCTGGCGCTTTACCTAATACAAAACCCGCCACTTTATCTTTGTGTCCCGGATGACCAATGCCAATACGAAGACGATAAAAATCTTTGTTATTGCCCAGTTTGCTAATGGTGTCACGCAGACCGTTGTGTCCACCGTGACCCCCACCTTTTTTAAACTTAGCGACACCTGGCGGTAAGTCTAGCTCGTCATGAGCAACCATGATCTCTTCAGGTTTAATTTGATAAAATTTCGCAAGCGCTGCGATCGATTTACCTGATAGATTCATGAAGGTGGTTGGGATAAGCAAACGGAGATCCTGGCCATTGACCATAATGCGTCCTGTTAGACCAAAAAACTTTGGTTCGTTCTTCAGTGTAACGTTGTGAACGCGTGCTAATTCTTCTACAACCCAAGCGCCCGCATTGTGACGAGTTCTGGCGTATTCTGGTCCTGGATTAGCAAGACCAACAAGAAGTTTGATTTGTTGACTCAAGGTTAGGATCTCTCTGGAATCTCAAAAAGCGCAGTATGATAGCACAGAAAACTCGCGGTGGGCGACCAAGGGATTTTCTAGTTATCAGTACAAATAAAAAAACACCCCAAAGAGGGGTGCTTTTGAAATCAGTGTAACTGAAATGTTCGTATTAGTTGAACATTGCAGAGATTGACTCTTCGTTGCTGATACGACGAATCGCTTCAGCCAGCATGCGAGATAGGCTTAGTGTTGTCACTTTACCTGTTGCAGCCATCTCTTTAGACAGAGAGATAGAGTCAGTTACGATAACTTGGTCAAGAACTGAGTTCTTGATGTTATCCGCAGCGTTGCCTGAGAATACTGCGTGAGTAGCGTAAGCGAATACACGCTTAGCACCGCGCTCTTTTAGTGCTTCAGCTGCTTTACATAGTGTGCCACCTGTGTCGATCATGTCATCAACGATCACACAGTCACGACCTTCAACATCACCGATTAGGTTCATTACTTCAGAAACGTTTGCACGTGGACGACGCTTATCTACGATTGCGATGTCGATGTCGCCTAGTGCTTTTGCTGTTGCACGAGCACGAACAACGCCACCTAGGTCAGGAGATACCACTACAGGGTTATCTAGACCGCGAGCCTGCATATCTTCAAGTAGCACTGGCGTGCCGAAGATGTTGTCTACAGGTACATCGAAGAAGCCTTGAATTTGCTCTGCGTGTAGGTCGATAGTTAGAACGCGGTCAACACCAACGTTAGATAGGAAATCAGCAACAACTTTTGCAGTAATTGGTACACGCGCAGAACGTACACGACGGTCTTGGCGAGCGTAGCCGAAGTAAGGGATAACTGCAGTGATACGGCCTGCTGAAGCACGGCGCATTGCATCAATCATAACAACCAATTCCATTAGGTTGTCGTTAGTCGGTGCACAAGTGGATTGAATGATGAAAACATCGCTACCACGAACATTCTCATTGATTTGAACTGCAACTTCGCCATCAGAAAAGCGAGAAACAGATGCATCACCAAGAGAGATGTAAAGACGATCAGCAATACGTTGGGCTAGTTCAGGTGTTGCGTTACCAGCAAATAGCTTCATATCAGGCACGGTGGAAACCTCGGGTTTGCGTCCAGTTTAAATAGGTCGGTGTGAGGCTGATTGGTATTCAGCCAAAGTCTCTTTTAATGGCGAAATATTGCGCCCTTGAGCGACAAATGCCGAGACTTTATCAGAGAGTTGTGCAAGGATAGTTTCTGCTTCAGATTTGCTCGAAAATTCAGCAAAAACGCAAGATCCTGTCCCCGTCAATCTTGACGGCGCGTATTGTAGCAGCCAAGAAAGTTGCTTATCAACCTCTGGGTAGAGCATTCGTACAATTTTTTCGCAATCGTTTACGCTTGGCGTATTTAAAAGTGTTTCTAGATCTCGTTTTGGGGTGTTTCGCGTCAGATCTGGATGACAAAAAACGTCGACGGTTGCGATAGATACATTCGGTCTGACGACTAAATACCATTTTTCTTCGGGATAAGCAGGAGAGAGTTTTTCACCAACACCTTCAGCAAAAGCTGCAAATCCGCGCACAAATACGGGCACATCTGCGCCCAGTTTTAAACCAATTTCAGCCAGTTCGTCGTCAGTTAGATTCAGTTGCCATAAGTAATTCAGTGCCACTAATGCTGTAGCTGCATTCGATGAGCCTCCGCCAATGCCTCCACCCATAGGCAGCACTTTCTGTAGCTCAATATGAGCGCCAAAAGGGCAGTTTGAGTAAGCTTGAAGCGCGGTTGCTGCTTTCCAAATTAAATTGTCTTGAAGAGGCACACCTTCTATCTCTGGAGAAATCGTAATATCACCAGAATGGTTCGCTTGAATGGTGAGCTCATCGCCGTGATCGACGAATTGGAATAAGGTTTGTAACTCGTGGTAGCCATTCTCTGTACGGCCGTTGATATATAGAAAGAGATTCAATTTCGCTGGTGATGGCCAGCGTGTTGAAAGTTCAATCATTGGGTGATGTTCCATTTTGTGATCACTAGACTTATTTTGACATCAGCTGTGGTGAGTTTCAGCTTATTTGGCAGAGGGAGAGACTGTTCATGCCATTGAACGTCGCCATATCGTTGATAAGCGATACTCCAATCATTTAAACCAATTTGTTTGTTTAACGCTTGCAGTGTATTGGTTGGAGACAGTTGGAATTTGTCGGCATCGGTAGGTAGACCTAATAGCCAGTCAGGCATGTGCTCGACGGGCATCATTAACCCTGTAAGACGGTAAATCAGTTGGTTAGCACTGCGAGAAGAAAGGACCTGATCATCGTAAGTTTCTACTGTGGCGCCTTGTGGGGTGATGGTGAGCTTTAATGCCGTTTGTCCGAGAATCGTTGTTAAACGCAACTGGCTTAGTGCTGAAGAATGTTTCCAGTAGAAGTTTAAATTTTGTCTTTGGTCTGGGCCAATATAACCAAGTTTCCCCGTTGCTTGAAAATCTTGGATGGTTTCGAGTCGCTGCTCATGAACTTGCCATTCAACGCTGGTAACACTTTCAGGAACGGACGAACAACCAGCGAGCAGTAAGCTCGACAAGAAAAAAAGAATAAAGGAGCGTAACGTCATGTTTGATGGCTTATTAATCTGTTTCATCGGGAATCGCTCACAACTATAGCATTGAAAAGTCGCACTTAGGAAAACAAATCCGGCTTACCCTTTCAATAAATGCGTGCTTACAGTAAAATTCTGGACCTATTTTATAACCTATCCCAGAGATACCACGTTAGATGTCCTTGCTTGCTATTGGAATTAATCACAATACAGCGTCTGTCGACTTGCGAGAGAAGGTGGCGTTTGGTCCGGATAAACTCGGCCCTGCACTCGAGCAACTTAGAGAGCACGAAGCGGTTAACGGCAGTGTGATTGTTTCAACCTGTAACCGAACAGAGTTGTACTGCGATGTTAAGCAAGGAGCGCGAAACAAGCTGATCGATTGGCTTGCTCAATTTCATCAAGTGAGCCGCGAAGATTTAATGCCGAGTTTGTATGTTCATGAAGAACAAGCTGCAATAAAGCATTTGATGCGCGTATCGTGCGGTCTTGACTCTCTGGTGTTGGGTGAGCCTCAAATTTTGGGGCAGGTAAAGCAAGCATTTTCTGACTCGCGAGATCATCAAGCCGTCGATGCCTCGATTGATAAATTGTTTCAAAAGACGTTCTCAGTCGCCAAACGGGTGAGAACAGAGACAGATATTGGTGGTAATGCCGTGTCCGTGGCTTATGCGGCATGTACATTGGCAAAACATATTTTTGAGTCGTTATCAGATTCAACCGTGCTTTTAGTTGGTGCGGGCGAGACGATTGAATTGGTCGCGAAGCATTTAGCGTCCAACGGTTGCACAAAAATGATTGTCGCGAACCGCACTAAAGAGCGCGCGCAAGGCTTAGCGGACCAATTTGGCGCAGAAGTGATCAGTTTGAACGAAATTCCTGAACATTTGGCGAAAGCGGATATTGTGATTAGCTCAACGGCGAGCCCATTGCCTATTATTGGCAAAGGTATGGTCGAAACGGCTCTAAAGCAGCGCCGACATCAACCTATCTTGTTAGTCGATATTGCGGTGCCGCGAGATGTAGAGTCGGAAGTCGGTGAACTGAACGACGCATATCTGTATTCTGTTGATGACTTGCAATCTATCATCGACAGCAACATTGAGCAGCGTAAAGTCGAAGCGATTCAAGCTGAAGCGATTGTTAGTGAAGAAAGCGCTGCGTTTATGACATGGTTGCGTTCACTGCAAGCCGTCGATAGTATTCGCGACTATCGCAAATCAGCCAACGAAATTCGTGAAGAGTTACTGAGCAAAAGTTTGCAATCTTTAGCGGCAGGCGCAGATCCGGAGAAAGTGCTGCGCGAGCTGAGTAATAAACTCACCAACAAACTGATTCACGCTCCAACTCGCGCATTGCAAAGTGCAGCAGAGCAAGGCGAACCAGCAAAATTAACGATTATCCGCCAAACACTTGGCTTGGATGATCTATAACTCACGCTTTTTATTAAGAAAACGACACTATGAAAGCCTCTATTCTGACTAAGCTAGAAACGCTAGTAGAACGTTACGAAGAAGTTCAACATCTTCTTGGTGATCCTGATGTAATTGGAAATCAGGACAAATTCCGTGCTCTATCAAGAGAGTACTCTCAGCTAGAAGAAGTAACCAAGTGCTTCCAAGCTTATCAACAAGCACAAGAAGATCTTGTCGCCGCTGAAGAGATGGCAAACGAAGACGACGAAGAAATGCGTGAAATGGCGCAAGAAGAAATCAAAGAAGCGAAAGCGACGATTGAGCGTCTTACTGATGAGTTACAGATTCTTCTTCTGCCAAAAGATCCGAACGATGATCGTAACTGTTTCCTAGAAATTCGTGCAGGTGCGGGTGGCGATGAAGCGGGCATTTTCGCGGGTGATCTATTCCGTATGTACAGCAAGTACGCAGAAAAGCGTGGCTGGCGCATCGAAGTCATGTCTTCAAACGAGGCTGAGCACGGTGGTTACAAAGAGATGATCGCAAAAGTGAGCGGCGACGGTGCATACGGCGTGTTGAAATTTGAGTCTGGCGGTCACCGTGTGCAACGTGTTCCTGCAACTGAATCTCAAGGCCGTGTGCATACTTCTGCTTGTACAGTAGCAGTAATGGCGGAAATCCCTGAAGCGGATCTGCCAGAAATCAAAGCAGCAGACCTGAAAATCGATACGTTCCGTGCATCTGGCGCGGGTGGTCAGCACGTTAACACCACGGATTCTGCAATCCGTATTACCCACTTACCAACGGGTACGGTAGTAGAGTGTCAGGATGAGCGTTCACAGCACAAGAACAAAGCGAAAGCAATGGCGGTTCTTGCTGCTCGTATCGTTCAAGCGGAAGAAGAGCGTCGTGCCGCAGAAGTGTCTGATACACGTCGTAACCTTCTAGGTTCTGGTGACCGTAGTGACCGTATTCGTACATACAACTACCCACAAGGTCGTGTGTCTGATCACCGTATCAACCTGACCATCTATCGTTTGAACGAAGTGATGGAAGGTGACCTGCAGAGCTTGATTGATCCTGTGATTCAAGAGCACCAAGCAGACCAACTTGCGGCGCTCGCAGAGAACGGCTAATCGATGAGCCAAGTTCAATCGATTGAGCAAGCACTGAAAAGTGCGACGGCGAAACTGGCAGAAGGCGGCAAAGAGTCGCCTTCTCTCGATGCAGCTGTACTCCTTTGCCATGTCCTTGGCAAACCACGAACTTACCTGCTGACCTGGCCAGAAAAAGCGTTAGAAGCAGAGCAAAAATCTCAGTTTGATGCTCTACTTGAACGACGTTTAACTGGTGAACCCGTCGCTTATATTATTGGTGAGCGAGAGTTTTGGTCTTTACCGTTTAAAGTTTCTCCTTCTACCCTGATACCTAGACCGGATACAGAACGTTTGGTCGAAGTTGCACTCGATAAGACCTACGAGCAAACTGGGCCTATTTTAGATCTTGGAACGGGGACGGGAGCTATCGCCATCGCGCTTGCATCTGAAATGCCAAAGCGTCAAGTGATGGGCGTAGACCTTAAGCAAGAAGCGAAAGCACTTGCAGAGTACAATGCTGAGCAGCTAAACATCAAAAATGTGACCTTTGCTCAAGGCAGTTGGTTTGAGCCTATTACAGAAGGTACGAAGTTTGCTTTAATTGTCTCCAACCCGCCATATATTGATGAAAAAGATCCACATTTATCCCAAGGTGATGTGCGCTTTGAGCCAAAATCTGCATTAGTTGCTAAAGAGAATGGCTTAGCTGATATTCGTCATATCTCGGATCTTGCTCGTCAGTATCTTGAAGTGGGCGGTTGGCTGGCATTTGAACATGGTTATGATCAAGGTGAGGCGGTGCGTGAGATAATGCGTGGCTTTGGTTACCAACAGGTCGCTACGGAAAAAGATTATGGCGGTAACGATCGAGTAACGCTTGGTTGTCTGGTCAGTTAATCATGGAAGTCAGCAAACACTAACTAAAAAGAGAAGAAAAATGTACGTAGCTCTAAAACACATACACTTAGTGACGATCGCTCTCAGCGCGACGCTACTATCGATCCGATTCGTGTTAATGATGATGAACTCACCGAAGCGAAATAATCGCTTTTTGAAAGTGTTTCCCCACATCGTTGATACTGCATTGCTAGTGTCAGGTATCGCGCTTATTTTCATTACTGGTTTCATCCCGTTTACCGATGCCGCACCGTGGTTAACAAACAAAATCACCTGCGTACTGGCGTACATTGCGCTTGGATTCTTCTCATTGAAACTTGCGAAAAACAACCTACTGAAGATATTTGGCTTTTTCGGCGCATTAGGTTGGTTGGTCATGGCTGCAAACATTGCTGTGTCTAAGAGCCCTACGTTATTTGGATAAGACGTCATGTTAGAGTTTTTTGACGAAGATTTTGACAATATACCGTTGGTGGAAGGTGCGCTTGAGCTAAACAAAGCGATTAACCCAGAAACCAAAGTACATTGGGCGAAACAAGAGTTAGAGCGTCTTTACAAAGATGCAGAAGCCACGCTTGTTCATGAAACCGATGAAGAGCAACGATTTGATGCATTCCTACGACTGTTTTTCCACGAGTGGGGATTCAAAGGCGACGAGCAGGAATACTTTATTTCGGACAACAGCTTCATCGATAAAGTGTTGGAGCGCAGAAAAGGTATTCCTGTGAGCTTAGGTTCGATTTTGTTATACCTAGGCAAAAAGCTGGGTTTCCCGCTGAAGGGAGTTACTTTCCCTACTCAGTTCCTGTTAAAAGTCGACTGGATGCATAAGAAACCAGACTACATCAATCCATTTAATGGTGAGTATGTAGGTGAAAGGATTCTTCAAGCTTGGCTTATTGGCCAGGAAGGACCGCTAGCTCAGCTAAAGCCTGAACATTTTGAGGAAGCTGACAACCCAACAATTATTGGTCGCTGGTTGGCATTGATTAAAAGTGCGATGTTGCGTGAAGAGCATTATACGTTGGCATTACGTTGTACGAATCTTGCTCTAACGTTTGTGCCAGATGATCCATACGAAATTCGTGACCGTGGTTTTATTTTCCAACAGCTAGAGTGCCCTCAAGTAGCGGTATCAGATTTTCAGTACTTTATTGACCAATGCCCTGACGATCCGGCTTCCGAGCTACTAAAATCACAAGTTAATGTGATGAGTGAAACGCACGTCACACTTCACTAATTTTATCGATGTGCCGAACTGTGGCGTATCGTGGACAGAAAAAGAGAATCAAAATGGAACAGAAAATCGTTAATATCGGCGACATTCAGGTTGCTAACGACAAGCCATTCACCCTATTTGCAGGTATGAACGTTCTTGAGTCTCGTGATCTTGCGATGCAGATCTGTGAGCACTACGTAAAAGTAACGGAAAAACTTGGTATTCCTTACGTATTTAAGGCGTCGTTTGACAAAGCAAACCGCAGTTCTGTTCATTCATACCGTGGTCCAGGTCTGGAAGAAGGTATGAAAATCTTTCAGGAGCTGAAAGACACTTTTGGTGTAAAGATCATCACGGACGTTCACACTGAAGCGCAAGCTCAACCTGTCGCTGACGTGGTAGACGTTATTCAGCTTCCTGCATTCCTAGCTCGTCAAACTGACCTTGTTGAAGCTATGGCTAAAACAGGTGCGGTTATCAACGTGAAGAAACCTCAATTTATGAGCCCTGGTCAAGTGGGTAACATCGTTGAGAAGTTCGCAGAATGCGGTAACGACAAGGTCATCCTATGTGAGCGCGGTTCTTGCCACGGTTACGATAACCTAGTTGTAGACATGCTTGGTTTTGGTGTGATGAAAAATGCTTCGAAAGGTAGCCCAATCATCTTTGACGTAACGCACTCACTACAAATGCGTGACCCATCAGGCGCAGCATCTGGCGGCCGTCGTGAGCAGACAGTTGAGCTTGCAAAAGCGGGTCTAGCGACAGGCATCGCAGGTCTATTTATCGAAGCGCACCCAAACCCAGACCAAGCGCGTTGTGATGGCCCATCTGCACTGCCTCTAGACAAGTTAGAGCCATTCTTAGCACAAATGAAATCGCTTGATGATCTGATCAAGAGCTTTGCAGATATAGATATCAAGTAAACGCCAGATGACTGGTGGTAACAAATACTATAGCCAACCGAGTGTTGGCTATTTTTTTATCTGAAAAGCCGTGAATTCTCAAACTTGTTACTGATGAATTTGTTATTGCTAAACAATGCATCATAATTATTAAATCAATGTGTTAGGGTGCACGTGGTTTTCAAATAGATCGAATGCTTAAAATGTGCTTCAGTAATCCCAATAAGAAAAAGGTAAATAAATGAATCAGCGTCTGATGATCAAAACTGTTTTGAGTGCCGCTATCTTGGCCTCGTTAGCTGGGTGTGCTACGCAACCTGCACCAGAATGGAATGCCGATACAACCTATAAATTGACCGTGTTGCACACTAACGATCATCATGGTCGCTTTTGGCAAAATCGATACGGTGAATATGGCATGGCGGCGCGTAAAACGTTAATCGATGATTTGCGCGAAGAAATACAGGCTGAGGGGGGCAGCGTGTTACTGCTTTCTGGTGGTGACATCAACACAGGAGTACCTGAGTCTGATTTACAAGATGCCGAGCCGGATTTTAAAGGCATGAGCAAAATTGGTTACGATGCGATGGCTCTAGGTAATCATGAGTTTGATAATCCATTGGACGTGCTATTCAAGCAGCAAGAGTGGGCAAACTTTCCGATGTTGTCTGCCAATATTTACGATAAAAATACTGGCAAGCGTTTATTCCAACCATACGCGATGTTTAAAAAGCAGGGCATTAAAATTGCGGTCATTGGCCTTACAACCGAAGACACAGCGAAACTTGGCAACCCTGAATTCATTGAACAAATTGACTTCCGTGACCCAAAAGAAGAAGCCAAGAAGTTGATTGCAGAACTGAAAGAGACAGAGTACCCAGATCTGATTTTTGCTGTCACGCATATGGGACACTATGAAAATGGTAATAGAGGCATCAATGCTCCTGGCGATGTGGCGTTAGCTCGTTATTTGAATGACGGCGATCTCGACATGATCGTTGGAGGACACTCACAAGAACCTGTGTGCATGGAAGGTCCAAACGTTATCAAAAAGAACTTTAAACCAAGTGATGAATGTCAGCCCGATAAACAAAATGGTACCTTTATTGTTCAGGCACATGAGTGGGGGAAATATGTGGGACGCGCCGATTACGAGTTTCGTAATGGCGAACTCTCGATGGTGAGCTACGATCTGATCCCTGTAAACTTGAAAAAGAAAGTTAAAGTTGATGGTCAGTCACAACGAGTCTTTATCCAAGAAGAGATTAAGCAAGACGAAATGATGCTTGAGTTTCTTCGTCCTTATCAAGAAAAAGGTCAGGGCAAGCTAAACGTGAAGATTGCAGAATCTAACGGTAAGCTTGAGGGTGACCGCAACGTGGTTCGTTACCAGCAAACAAACTTAGGTCGATTAATTGCAACGGCTCACATGGAACGTGCGAAAGCAGATTTCGCCGTAATGAATTCTGGTGGTGTTCGAGATTCGATTGCTGCGGGTGATATTACTTATAAAGACGTGCTCACTGTTCAGCCATTTGGCAATATGGTTTCTTACGTTGATATGACGGGTAAAGAGGTATTAGATTATCTAAATGTCGTTGCAACTAAGCCTGTTGACTCTGGAGCTTACGCGCAGTTTGCCGGCATTGCGATGAGTATCAATAATGGTGAGGTAACCAATGTGTTCATTGGTAATAAGCAACTTCGCTTAGATGGTAATTACCGCTTTACCGTACCAAGCTATAATGCTGCTGGTGGAGATGGTTACCCTAAAATCGACGATCATCCAGGGTATGTAAATACAGGTTTTACCGATGCTGAGGTTTTGAAGGATTATTTAGAAACACATAGCCCTATTGATGTTAATGAGTATGCCCCTTCAGGTGAAATCACGTATTTAGTTGATACGGCGATTGATCAGTAACCCAACAGAGAAAAAGCGATTGACTCAAACTCGCTGATATCATTAACTAAAAGCGCAGATCCAATTCAATCTGCGCTTTTTGTTTTTATGAGGAGAATCTTGATGACTCCGGCCATTAATCTTGCGAAAAAGAAAAAAATTCCACACACGATTCATCAGTATGAGCATGACCCTAGAGCCGATAGTTATGGCTTGGAGGCTGCTGAAGTACTGGGGCAGGATCCGAAAACAGTATTTAAAACCTTGCTGTTCTGCTTGAACGGGGAGCCAAAGAACCTTGCGGTTGCGATTATCCCTGTTGATCAAAAGCTGAACCTAAAACTGGCGGCGAAAGCAGCGAAGGGCAAAAAGGCCGATATGGCTGATCCGGAAATCGCCCAAAAGACCACAGGTTATGTCGTTGGTGGAATTAGCCCACTAGGGCAGAAGAAAGCCTTACCTACTTTTTTGCACGAAAGCGCAGCAGAGCAAGACAAAATCTGTGTGAGTGCTGGTAAACGTGGTTTAGAAATTGAGTTAGCCCCGAGAGATTTGCTGAGCTTAACTCGTGGTCAGTTTGCACCTCTTTGTTTGTAAACTCATGACAAATAAAAAGGACGCTCATGAGCGTCCTTTTTTGATCTTGCCTGTCAGTGAAGCGTTACTTCTTCAGACTCAATGTACCACCAGTGCGTTTAGCTGGTTTGCTTGGTTTCGCGGCATTTGGGTTCATGTAATGCTGCTTAGGCTTACTCAGTGATTGAGGCTTGTTTGCTGAATGCGTATTGCTCGATGCATCTGGTTTACGGTGCGATTTACCATGCTCGCCTTGCGGTCTGCTGCGTTCACCTTGTGATTTCGCTTTGTAATGTTCTTTAGCTGGACGTCCGCCTTCATCATCACGCTGACGACGCTTTTGTTGACCTTTTTTCGAGTTTGGTGCATGACGGAATTCATCAGCATTGTTACCGCGGAAAGTTCGTGTCTTCTGGTTACGACGAGCAGTAGAATCTTGGTTTTCTTCACGGCTATCAAACAGCTTCGCGTCGGTCGCTTTACGAATGTTGCGACCTCTAGAGTCTGTTTTTGATGCTTCTTCTGTACCTACCGAGCCTTCACACATTGCTAGGATCTCTGCCACTTCTTCGTCACTTAGATAACGCCATTTTCCATTCGGAATACCATCAAGAGAGATATTCATGATGCGAACGCGACGCAGCTTGAATACTTCATAGCCCAGCGCTTCACACATGCGACGGATCTGACGGTTAAGTCCTTGAGTGAGCACAATACGGAAAGAGAATTTAGTCTCTTTTGTTACCTTACAAGGTAGGGTGACTGTGTCGAGAATCTTAACGCCACTCGACATCTGTTTGAGAAACTCGCCTGTAATTGGCTTGTCCACGCGTACGACGTACTCTTTTTCGTGGCTGTTGCCTGCGCGAAGGATTTTGTTCACGATGTCGCCATCGTTGGTCAAAAAGATCAGACCATCAGAGGGTTTGTCTAAGCGGCCGATCGGAAAGATACGTTTTTGGTGGCCGATGAAATCAACGATGTTTCCAGGGACGTCTCTCTCAGTTGTACAGGTGATGCCTGTTGGTTTATTGAGAGCGATATAAATCGGCTTCTCTTTTGCTGCCACTGGCTTACCATCCACACAAACATCATCACCAGGTAGCACTTTTGTCCCCATTTCAGGTTTGTTGCCATTAATGGTGACACGGCCTTGCTCAATTAGTCTGTCTGCTTCACGGCGTGAGCAAAACCCCGTTTCACTGATGAATTTATTTAATCGTTTAGCGTTGTCTTGTGACATTTTTGTCTCCTAACGTTTCACAACGGCGAATGAAGCTCCCTTCCTTTAAGGGGAAGGAAGAATAAGGGCGGGCATTCTAGCATTAGGGTGAAATTTAGCCTAACCGTTTTTGGTGACGTTCGCGGGTTTCTAATTTCTTTTCCGCACTTTTTCTAAGTAGGACGTAAACGGCTCCAGTTCCACCGTGAAAGCGTTGCGCACTATGGACGCATTGGACTTCCTTTATTTGTCGTAGCCAACTGCTAACAAAGCTTTTCATCATTGCAGGTGGATTTGAGCGTTCTCCTCGACCATGGACGATAACGACCGTTCTAATGTCCATTGATAGGCATTGCTTTAAAAACGTCACGACTTCATCACGTGCTTCTTTCAATGTTTTACGGTGCAAATCCAAGCGAGCTTGGATTGGATACTTACCAAGGCGAAGTTTGCGGTAAACCCCGTCCTGTACACCATCACGTTTGAACTCAACAAAGTCCTCTGGCTTGAGCATTTCAGCGTGATCAAGTGATAGGTATTCTGGGTCATCTTCCGTTAACCAGATTGCTGCTTCTCGTTTTGCGAGCTGTGCTTCTGTTACTTGGTGTACTTTTTTGTGTTCGGTGGTGTCTTGAGTGATTGGCTTTACATCGCCCATCATCTGTTGAAATAGATCAAAATCGTCGTCGTGAGACATAGCAGTAATCTCATTAAGAACAGGGAAGAATAATAGGATTATATCAATGAGTGGTGCATTGAGATCAAATAAAAAACCGGAGTAGGCAAGTAACCGACTCCGGTGCAAAGCGTTTCTAGAGCTAAGCGAGATCTAGTGAGGAGATTTGTCGTTCATGATCTTGTATATGAAGAAACCGCCGTAAAATAACATCAGACCAATTGCCCCAAAAATTACTATCATTGACGATAGACCCACTGCATTACCAAATAGGAGATCAAGCCAAAAGTCCATACGTTTCCTCCAAGATGTTCCCGACAGGAATAAACTAAATGGCGGTGTCTTGTTGCACACTGATCTGGATCAATTATGTTGCTAAGGTTAATAAACTGTATTTTGTTGTGAGTTATCAGTCACATTTTACGTGCTAGTGTTCAGTTATTCATCAAACGAATTAAGACCTAAGGTTTTTTTGTAAAAAGCACTTGCGCCACAGTTCAGAATCCGTAATATACGCACTCGTTGACGGGGACAATTCCTCAGTTAAACATCTCGGTGAATAGCGCAGCTTGGTAGCGCATCTGGTTTGGGACCAGAGGGTCGGGGGTTCGAATCCCTCTTCACCGACCACTTTTAGAAAGCCTGCTCAATGAGCAGGCTTTCGTCGTTTTTAGTGCTAGTAATTTTAGACTTCAATAGTATCGAACCAAATGGGGTTCGCTTGAAGTTAGAACATGGCTCTTCACCGACACGTATTGAGAGGAAGGCTCTACAGAAATGTAGGGCCTTTTCATTTTTTAGAGCGAGTAAATTTATTACTTGATGTCACACGAGATAGTATTGATAGGAGTTTCAGAAGTAGTGAAACAGACATAAGCGGTCTTTGGGTGATTTGGCCCAATCTTGACGTAACCCGCTTTTAAATCGTCTTCATCAAACGTTACTGAGTGAGATTTGCTTGTATTTCCATCATAGTAAACCGCTTCAAAGCCTTGGTTCATCATATGTGCAACGCGATTTCGAGTGTGGGCTGTTGAAAACGTGATGTTCGCGCAACGCATCATTGGTTTTTCGGTAATAAGAAATTGACCACTCTCTTTATCTAAAACACCGCCTTTTACTTCCGGAGTTATATCAATAGCTTGAAAAGCTTCTACGTTGCATGGCGGTTTAGCATAAGACAGCGAAGAAGTGAGCATAATTCCAATCGTGTATAGGAATAAATATTTAAATTTCATATGAGTTGTTTTGTATCCACTTAGCTTAACGGCGTTTTATAAGAAAGTTTGAATGAATTTTAAATGGTTGTATTTAAATGGCATTTTTCAAACAATCACTAGATATCACAATTTGCTTGGCGCGTCTTACCCAGTGGTTTGATGTTAAATCCCCGATTTTTAAGCAGTTCAATCAGGTTATCTTTACCTACTAAATGCAAGCCACCAACAACAACGGTGTAACGACCCGATTGCTGAGGTAGAACACTGCCAGTGTCGAGTTTTTTAGCCCAATCTCGATTACGCTCGTATAAAAAGGCTTGGTTAAACTCTTCTGTTGTATGATCGGTCAAAGAGGCTTCGACCAACATGCTACCATCACCACTCTTCCAACTCTCTATCAAGCATTGAACCAACTCTTCTCCGCCATCATATTCTTCAATTGATGAGAGAAGTATCTCTTTACCGCCTTCTGATTGACCTGCGATTAAATCGATTTGGAATTGCACGGACTCCAGTGGAATGACCGGGATTTGCTTTTTATCAGCGAGTCCTATTAAGTGCATGTCTACCCCTTTATCAGAGACATACCCCAGTTTGTTGACTAAAGCGAGTTGGATGGTGAATGCCGCCATCCAAGGTGGGGAATTTAGGAGTTGAGTTTCTGGCAAACCTAAATCTTGGGCAATTTCAATTAAGTGGCGACGTTGAGCTCTGTCTAAAACATCTTTAGAAAGAATGGTTGTTTGTGGGTAAACCAAGCCTTCAGAATTCCTGACGTCTGCTTCAATAATCAACCCTGCGCTTTGGCTTAAATGCTGGGTGACCGTTCTAGGGAGTGGGTACATCGTTTTATCCCCCACATGTACCGAGCCAATAATCATAAGTTCGGTTTCCCCTTTTTTCGCTAACCAATGCTGTGGCTCTGCATAAGAGGAAAAAGGAGTCAAAGTAACAAGTAGAGATGATATGAGCGTCAAGAGACGAAACATAGAATGGTCCTCAGATAAGATACCTTTAAACTTTATACGCAAAATAGCGTGAGGTTAAGTGCAATTTCTCCAGTGGGGTATTCGACAAAATCGTCATTTCTAAAAATATTGACGAGTTTTGACGACGAATAAATGAGAGTCACTTCACGAAAGGTAAATAGGTAATTCGCTTACTAATGGTTCACAAAATAATTAGGCGTGATCCAAATCTTACAAAATCAGTCGTAACTCATGAATATAAGTGACCTAGATCGCAGCAAACTCGTCAAAACAAGTTGTTCGATTTTGACGTGTATTGTAACTCTATGAAAATTAGGTTTTTATTGTTTTTGCTGAGTGTCATTTTTTGAGCTGGATCACTTCCTATTTCTATTTATTTTACGCTTAGAAATAACAGGTTGTATGTTGAATGTAACGGTTAGGTACCTCGCATTTGAGGGGCCGAGATTTTTATCATTGTCGTTTTGAACCACTGACTTTTTTGGGGAAGTAAGATGTTTAAACCTAGTCTGATTGCTATTTCTGTTATCACTACATTAGCAGGTTGCTCTGCGCTGCAAAGCTCTGAACAACAAGTTGTAAATTCGTTGGCTAATAATCTTGATATTCAATACCAAGTGTTGACTAACCACGGTGCAAACGAAGGTCTTGCTTGTCAGGACTTAGGGGCTGAGTGGGCGTCTTGTAACAAGGTAAACATGACGCTGGTTAACCAAGGTGAAGCGGTTGACTCAAAAGATTGGGCTATTTACTTCCATAGCATTCGTTTGATTCTGGATGTTGAAAACGAACAGTTTAAAATCTCTCGCGTAACGGGTGATCTACACAAACTAGAACCAACAGATAAGTTTGATGGTTTTGCTGCGGGTGAAGAGGTTGTGCTTCCTCTTGTTGCTGAATACTGGCAGCTATTTGAAACTGACTTCATGCCAGGCGCGTTCGTTGCTGCACCAAATGCAGAGCCTAAGATGATCGCTTCTCTTAACACAGAAGACGTTGCATCTTTCGTGACTGGCCTTGAGGGGAACAACCTAAAACGTACGCCAGATGACAACAACGTATTTGCAAACGCTGTGTCTCGTTTCGAGAAGAACGAAGACCTAGTAAAACAAGACGTATCAACCACGTTACTACCAACGCCACTGTCTGTTGAAGCAGGTAACGGTACGGTAGATATCGCGGCGGGTATTGCGCTGCCTAAAGCCGCTTTCGATGCAACTCAATACGCGGTAATCCAAGATCGTGCAGAAGTGGTAGGTGTGGATGTTCGTGGTGATCTTCCTGTAAGCATCACTGTTGTTCCTGCAGACTTCACCGGTGAATTGGCAAAATCTGGTGCTTACGAAATGAGCATCAAAGGCGACGGTATTGCGATTAAAGCGTTTGACCAAGCAGGTGCTTTCTACGCAGTACAATCTATCTTTGGCCTGGTAGATAGCCAAAATGCTGATTCTCTACCACAACTGTCTATTAAAGATGCGCCGCGTTTTGATTACCGTGGTGTGATGGTGGACGTGGCTCGTAACTTCCACTCTAAAGACGCAATCCTTGCAACGCTTGACCAAATGGCCGCGTACAAGATGAACAAACTACACCTTCACCTAACGGATGATGAAGGCTGGCGTTTAGAAATCCCGGGTCTGCCTGAGCTGACTGAAGTGGGTGCTAACCGTTGTTTCGATTTGGAAGAGAAAAGCTGTTTACTGCCTCAGCTTGGCTCAGGTGCAACGACAGACAACTTTGGTTCTGGCTTCTTCAGCAAAGCAGACTACGTGGACATCTTGAAGTACGCGAAAGCGCGTAACATCGAAGTGATTCCTGAAATCGATATGCCAGCACACGCTCGTGCAGCAGTGGTATCAATGGAAGCACGTTACGACCGTCTAATGGAAGAAGGTAAAGAAGCCGAAGCGAACGAGTACCGCCTGATGGATCCTCAAGATACATCGAACGTAACGACGGTTCAGTTCTACAACAAGCAAAGCTTCATCAACCCATGTATGGAATCTTCAACTCGCTTTGTTGATAAAGTGATTTCAGAAGTAGCAGCAATGCACCAAGAAGCGGGTACACCGCTAACAACATGGCACTTTGGTGGTGACGAAGCGAAGAACATCAAGCTAGGCGCTGGTCTGCAAGACATCAACGCAGAAGACAAAGTAAGCTGGAAGGGTAACATTGATTTGTCTAAGCAAGACAAGCCATTCGCACAGTCACCACAATGTCAGACGCTAATTGCAGACGGTACGGTAAGCGATTTTGCTCATCTACCAAGCCACTTTGCAGAAGAAGTGTCGAAGATGGTGGCAGAGAAAGGCATTCCAAACTTCCAAGCTTGGCAAGATGGCCTTAAGTACAGTGAAGGTGAGAAAGCGTTCGCAACAGAAAACACACGTGTTAACTTCTGGGACGTTCTTTACTGGGGTGGCACATCATCAGTGTACGAATGGTCTAAGAAAGGTTACGACGTTATCGTTTCTAACCCAGACTACGTATACATGGACATGCCGTACGAAGTTGACCCGAAAGAGCGTGGTTACTACTGGGCGACGCGTGCAACAGATACTCGTAAGATGTTTGGTTTTGCACCAGAGAACATGCCTCAGAACGCAGAAACCTCTGTAGACCGCGATGGTAACGGCTTCACTGGTAAAGGTGAAATCAAAGCGAAACCTTTCTATGGTCTATCAGCACAGCTGTGGTCTGAGACAGTACGTAACGACGAGCAATACGAGTACATGGTATTCCCTCGCGTACTGGCAGCCGCTGAACGTGCATGGCACCGTGCTGATTGGGAAAACGACTACAAAGTGGGTGTTGAATACTCGCAAAACTCTAACCTAGTAAACAAAGCTGCGCTAAACCAAGACTACAACCGCTTTGCGAACGTACTTGGCCAACGCGAACTGGCTAAGCTAGAAAAAGCGGGTATCGACTACCGCCTACCTGTACCAGGCGCGAAAGTTGAAGAGGGTAAACTGGCAATGAACGTTCAGTTCCCGGGTGTGAAGCTTCAATACTCTCTAGACGGCAAGAACTGGCTAACTTACGTAGATAATGCTCGTCCAAATGTGAAAGGTGAAGTGTTTATCCGTTCTGTGTCAGCAAGCGGTGAGAAAGCAAGTCGAGTGACCAGCGTGAAATAACTCGATTCTTGTAAGTTAATTTTTTGGCAAAGCCTCAACATCATGTTGGGGCTTTCTTTATTTTTTGAGGAAATTAAGCGTGATCGATGTCTAATTATTTTTCATTGATAAATAAGTTTTTGGTTGTAATGGTCAAGGTTATTGTGAACTTGATCGACTTAATCTGCTAAATATCAATAAATTATCTGTTTACGATCACACTTCTATTTTTTGAATAATTTTATAAAAATACGATAAGTGCCTGTATTTTCCATGTTTTTATCAGGGTTGTTGAGCTTCGGTTTGAACAAGATCACTTTTTAAATGTTTTATTTTCCATCGCGAATTAATTAAAACAATATTGCGAACGCCAAGGAGGCACATTCCAAAGTTTGCGATAAAAGGGAAGAGATGCCCTCTAAAACTATCGCATAACGTGAATAAATAAAGGCAGTAATTATGAAAAACATTTTTGCACTGAGTGCTCTTTCTCTCGCTTTCGCTTCTAGCGCTTTTGCTGGTTCTTCTTACGTAACAGGTAATGTTCAATTCCACGATGATGGTCGAATTCATGGTTCGGACGTTACGTCTACACTGGAAGCTGGTCATACTTTTGATAACCAATTCGGCGGCTTTACGGTTTACACCGAATTTGATGGTATTCAGTTGGGTAAACTGGAAACAGAAAACGGTGGCGCAGGTAACACAACACCAGCAATCACTGTGGGTGGTGAGCAGTCATTTAATATTACCGATCATTTATGGGTTGCCGCGGGTTACCAACACCTGTTCTCTGCTGGCGAGAATGTACAGTACCGTCCATTGGTTAAGATCGGTTACAACTTCGATAACGGCATCTCCTTAAGTAACCGTACTCGTGCGCACATTGATGCGACAGACGCAGATGCGGATACAGATTACCGCATGGACAACCGCATCGGTTACGTGATGAATGAGGATGTGACGCTAAGCTACAACAACGTCTACATGATTGAAGCGGAAACCATGGACCACGAGCTTCGTGCAACGTGGACTCGTAAAGGTGTTCAACCTTACTTTGAGTTCCGTAGTCAAGCACACGGTGCAGAAAACGCGAGTGGTGACAGCCTAGTGAATAACGCTTTTGTATTTGGTGCCTCTTACGGCTTCTAATTTTATATTTGTCTTAACTGTCCATTAAGAAAAAGCCCAGCGGTTTATCTCGCTGGGCTTTGTTTTTATTGGTCGTTGCCTTCGTGGTGGCTATATTCGAACACTTGGCCTTTTTCGTTAAAGGCGTAAACGGTGTAGCTGTCTTTTTTGTCGCCATATTCCATACCAGGGGAGCCCATTGGCATGCTTGGTACTGATAGGCCTTTTGCGTTACGTGGTGGATTTTTCAAAAACGCTTTAATGTCTTCGGCTGGAATGTGACCTTCAAACAGATAGCCGTTGATCTCTGCCGTGTGGCAAGAGTAAAGCTGTTCATTCTTGATGCCTAGATCGCGTTTGATGGCGTTCATGTCATCGTGCAATTTTTCTTCGACCGTAAAGCCGTTCTCTTCCATGTGTTTTGTCCATTCTCCACAACAGCCACAGTATGGCGATTTATGGTTAATGACATCGGCTGCCAATACGTTGGCGGACACGGTCGCAAGCATTGCAAAGGTCAATAGTTTCAACTTCATAATACCCTCAAAAAGAAGTGGTTATTTTACTGAAAACAGTCGTAGTCGATTTGCATTACTAACGACAGTAATTGAAGACAGTGCCATTGCCGCTCCTGCGACAACAGGACTGAGCAAAAATCCAAACGCTGGGTAAAGCACACCAGCGGCAACTGGAATACCCAACGAGTTGTAAACAAAGGCACCAAATAGGTTTTGCTTCATGTTCTTAAGTGTAGCGCGAGAGAGTTCAATCGCATGTACTACCGCCATTGGTGACGTGTTCAGGATGGTCATTTGCGAACTTTCAATGGCGACATCACTGCCGCTACCCATGGCAATACCTAGGTTGGATAACGCGAGAGCAGGGGCGTCGTTAATGCCATCCCCCACCATTGCCACGACATGTCCTTGAGATTGAAGTTGCTCAATGTGCTGAGCTTTCTCATCTGGCATTACTTGGGCAATCACTTCATCAATACCAAGTTCTTGGCCGATAGCATTGGCAACGTGTTGGTTATCGCCCGTCAGCATTACCGTTTTGATGCCTTGCGATTTTAATGCAGAGAGCGCTTGCTTCGCATCTGATTTGATCGGGTCGGCAATGGCGATCAGACCGATCAGTTCGCCGTTCAATGCCACAGCTACCGGAGTCCACGCATTTTTTGCGCATTCATCGATGGCGGGTTTTAGTGCGCTGGTCTCGACGTTCTCTGCTTGCATAAATTGAAGCGAACCAATGAGCAGCGGTTTATCTTGATACGTCGCCCAAATGCCGCGCCCGCGAACGTTCTCAAACTTGTCTAATGAGACATCCTTTGCGTCGTGTCGTTTGGCGTAATCACATACCGCTTTTGCCAGTGGGTGCTCAGACTGACGCTCTGCCGCATACGCTAAAGCCAATAGATCTTCTTGGCTGGTGGCGTGAGTAAACACTTGCTGAACGCTAGGTTTACCTTGGGTAAGCGTGCCAGTTTTGTCGAATACAACCGTGTCGACTTTGCTTGCCAATTGAAGGGCGTCGGCGTCTTTGATCAGAATGCCGAGCTCTGCGGCTTTACCCACTCCCACCGTGACAGAAAGTGGGGTTGCTAAGCCTAGAGCGCAAGGGCAGGCGATGATCAGGACGGTTGTGGTGACCACCAGCATATAACTCGCTTTTGGCTCTGGACCAACGGCAAACCAAACGAGCGCGGCCAGTATTGCTATGCCAACAACGACAGGGACAAACACCGATGAAATCTGGTCTGCCAGTTTCGCGATGGCTGGCTTACTGCTTTGCGCTGTGCGCACCATGCGGATGATACGAGCCAGCATGGTATTTGCGCCAATGCCCGTTGCCTCAATGACTAATCCACCATCGGTATTTAATGTCCCAGCAGACACTTGAGCCTCTTGCGCTTTTAATACTGGTACTGGTTCACCAGTGAGCATCGACTCATCAATGTATGATTCACCTTGAATCACAACACCATCAACAGGCACTTTCTCGCCTGGTTTGATACGCAGTTTCATGCCTAGCGTGATTTGCTCAACCGCGATTTGTTGGTCGCCTTGTTCCGTGATTACCGTAGCTTGCTGAGGTTGCAGGTTAATCAGAGCTTGTAAGGAACGTGTTGTGTTTGCTTTGGCTTTTGCTTCAATATAGTGCCCAAGAGAAATTAAGCCGATGATCATTGCACTCGCTTCAAAGTACACGTGGCGTGAAGCAAGAGGGAACCAGTCTGGGAAAATCACCACAAGCATCGAATAGAACCACGCTGCGCCAGTACCGAGCGCGACTAACGTGTCCATGGTGGCGCGCTTGTGAGTAGCTGCTAACCAAGCGTTACTGAAGAAGTGTTTCCCTGCTGTGGCAAGAAGGAGTAAACATACGATACCGATCGCGCCCCAAGCTAATTGGTCGTTGGTGTTGCGAATCATCATATTGCCGCCAGCAACGCCCCAAATCATTAAGGGGGCACCGACGACAAGGCCAGCAATAGCATCCAGTTTAAAGCGTTTTTGTTGCTGACGTTGTTGCTGCGCTTGCTTTTCTTGCTGGGTTGCGGCGTCTTGTAGGATCTCTGCTTGGTAACCGGCTTGTTTTACCGATTCAACAATTGCGTTAAGGAGGTCATCAGAGTCTTGGCTTGCGAATACTAGTGCGCTTTGTTCTGCGAGGTTGACCTGTGCTTTCTCAACGCCTTCTACGTTAGTAAGTGCTTTCTCTACTGAAGAGACGCAACTCGCACACGTCATGCCTTGAATCAGCATTTGCAATTGAATACTCGCTGGTGGCACCTGCGTATCTTTAATATTGCTTTGCTTTTCTACCTGTTCGGTCTCTGGTGAGCTTTCGTTCTCTACTTCGACAGAATCAAGGTTGGCGGTATAGCCGAGTGTTGCTATTAAGTCGATCACTTGTTGCTCGGAGAGGAGGGTACGAATCTCTAAGTGCGTTGTTGAAGCCTCAAAAGAAATAACGTCTTGATTAGATTCTAATAAAGATGAAAGTTTTTTGACGCAGCCGCCACAGCTTAAGCCTGAAAGGTTTAGTTCGTAGTGATTTCCTGCTTGGTAACCAAGAGATTCAATCGACGAGACGAGCTCTTTAAGAGAAGACTCGGTTTTGACCTCTACTTGCGTCGGGGACAAATTGAGGATCTCCACATCGTGATTTGCATGTAAAGCCTTCTCAACTTTTCTCGCACAGCCCATGCAGTTGAGCCCTGATAAAGGTATAACTAACTGATACATAATCTGCACCTCAATAGTAGTGATGCTATGAGCTTAAACCTTCCTGCAAGGGTAAGGTCAATACCCATTTGCTACTCACAACAATTTCGTCAAAATCTCTCGAATCCCACAAGTGCACGGTCATTTTACTTGCGAGTGATCTCAAGGTTTTTTCTCTTTGAATATAAAGTTCCGTTAAAACACCTAAAAGATGAATGAAGTCGCTCACGTTTTTTAGATACTCTCAATGTCAGTTCAGTGTCAAAACGTACTTTTAACGTTTTTTATTTTTTATATCTGATGTTAACCAATTGTTTTTTATTGATTTATTTTATTTTTGATCTTCTCATTTTGAAGTCGCTCAGATTGCTGTAGCGAAAGTTTTTTAGTGCGAAAAAAGTTTGTCATATTTGCCCCGTCCAAACACTGTTTCAAGCTCCTACCATGTCCTAGTTAGTGAATTTGAAAATGGAAAAAACTAAAAATATAGGGGTTTATAATGTCTTACCTAAAGAAAAGCCTACTTGCCACGGCAATTACCGGCATGATGTTCAGTGGTGCTGCATTTGCTGATGGTGCAAACAGTGACGCAGCAAAAGAGTTTCTAACCAAAGATTCATTTTCTTATGAAGTTTACGGAATCATCGCGATGCAGGCCGCGTACCGCGATTACGATTCTGGCAGCAAAGCAACGGACGATGATTTGGGTGGCATGCAGCTAAACAACGAATCTCGTATTGGTTTCCGTGGTAAAAAACAATTTGCTAACTTCGACCCTACTTTTATTTGGCAAATCGAAGGCGGTTATGTAGACCCTAGCTTTGGTGGCGAGGGCGCAGGTCTTGGTGAACGTGACACATTCGTCGGTTTTGAAAGTGCATCTTGGGGTCAAATTCGTCTGGGTCGCGTTTTGACACCTATGTACGAATTGGTTGACTGGCCAGCATCTAACCCTGGTCTCGGCGATGTATACGACTGGGGTGGTGCTATTGGAGGCGCCAAGTACCAAGACCGTCAATCAAACACTATCCGCTGGGACTCTCCAATGTTTGCTGACAAATTCTCCCTAGATATCGCAGCTGGTGCAGGTGATAAAGCAGGTCTAGGTGAAGGGGATGACTACTGGGGTGGTATCGCAGCACACTACAAAATTGGTCCTATCCAGTTAGATGCGGCATATGAAGGTAACCGTAATATCAAGATGGAAAGCCAAACGTGGGAAAACAACACGTACTTGGTAGGGGCACAAGGCTGGTTTGATAACGGAATCTCTTTCTTCGCGCAATACAAATACATGGAGGCGGACGCAAGCAATGGTGTGAGTGAAAAGCAAGATGCAATGTCTGCCGCTATCATGTACACCACGGGTGATTGGCAATACAAACTGGCTTACGCCGCTAACTTTGATCTAGAGCGTGATGGTAAGAAAATTAACGATACAGCGGACGATGTGTTATCAGCACAAGTTATGTATTTCGTAGACCCATCGGCAGTGCTGTACGTACGTGCTCGTACTCTAGACTTTGGCGACGGTGCGTCTCAATTAGATAAACCAACAGAAGCACGTTGGAAGTCTGCTGACTACGACGAGTTCTCTGTAGGTGTTGAATACTACTTCTAACTAAAGAAGCAGCTAAAAGGGCGGAAACGCCCTTTTTATCTTGATACTTATTCAAATAAGCCTTTGAAATGACTGGCCTGTAAATTTTAGAGGCTTATCTAAATTGGTATAAAGTGAGAAACCATGATGAAAAAAACAACGACACTTCTCGGACTTTGCGCAATGCTTTCGGCGCCAGCTTTTGCTGCTCAACTCACTCTGCAATCTGAATTAGTTCCTCGCGTTCTCAACGGCGAGTTCGTCTACCCTGAGTGGATATCCAAGAACAACAGCATCGAGTTAAAGGATGGGGAAAACCAATTAGCGGTAACGGTTGGACAAATCGTATTTGAAGATGGAAAGCGCCGTAAATTCGATTCGCAGCCGCTGGTATTAGAGTTTGATGCAGAAAAAGACACCGAGCTTTCTCTGGCTTATCAAACATTCCGTACTATTGAAGAGGCGAGAGCCTTCGAACTCGATCCTAAAGTGGTATTGAAAGACAAAAACGGAAAAGAAGTGGCATTCTCTATGGTTCAACTTCGTAAAGGTGGTTTGCAAGGTTTTCGTGATTACGAACGAGAAGTTGCCGACTATAATAACGCAATGAATAAAGAATCGACTAAGGCAAGCATTGCGTCTTCTCCAGCGGAAACCAAAACAATCAAAGCATCGTTTAATGAATTGAGCCGTGAAGAGCAGCAAGAATTTATGCAATGGGCAATGCGTAACCTGAAGTAATTTCGTCTCGTGCTTTAACAGTAAATAGCAGGGCTGTGCCTTTTTGGTTCTGCCCTGTTTTTATTTCTGGTGTCAAACCGATTGTAGAATTGACTTACGGTGGTAAAATGTCGCCACTTTTATCCTTGACATTACAACGAGAGATCTCTCGTTGCTCATTACCCCTAAGGAACTCAAATGACGGTTAAAACTCGTTTTGCTCCTAGCCCAACTGGCTATCTACACGTTGGTGGTGCGCGTACTGCACTTTACTCTTGGCTATACGCTAAAAACCAAGGTGGTGAATTCGTTCTACGTATCGAAGATACAGACCTTGAGCGTAACTCTCAGGAAGCGGTTGATGCAATTCTTGAAGGCATGGAATGGCTAGGCTTGGAGTGGGATGAAGGTCCTTACTACCAAACTCAACGTTTTGACCGTTACAACGAAATGGTTGATAAGCTTCTTGCTGAAGACAAAGCTTACAAATGTTACGCGTCCAAAGAGCTGCTAGATGAAATCCGTGCAGAGCAAGAAGCAAATAAAGAAATGCCTCGCTACGATGCTAACCATCCAAAAATCAAAGCAGCAAACGAAGCGGCAAAAGATGGCGATCCATGTGTTATCCGTTTCCGTAACCCGAAAGAAGGTAGCGTAGTATTTGATGATCAAATCCGTGGTCGCATTGAAATCCGCAACGATCAAATGGATGACCTAATCATTCGTCGTACTGACGGTTCACCTACTTACAACTTCTGTGTAGTAGTGGATGACTGGGACATGGGTATCACTCACGTTGTTCGTGGCGAAGACCACATCAACAACACGCCTCGTCAAATCAACATCTACGAAGCACTAGGTGCGCCAGTACCTACATTTGCACACTGTGCAATGATCCTGGGTGATGACGGCGCGAAACTGTCTAAACGTCACGGCGCTGTATCAGTCATGCAATACCGCGATATGGGCTACCTGCCTGCGGCACTAAACAACTACCTAGTGCGCCTTGGTTGGTCTCATGGGGACCAAGAAATCTTCTCTCAAGAAGAGATGATCAATCTATTTAGCCTAAACGCAGTATCTAAGTCAGCGTCTGCTTTTAACACTGACAAACTGCAATGGTTGAACAACCACTACATCAAGAACTCAGATCCTGCGTACGTTGCTGAGCATCTACAATGGCATCTAGATCAACAAAAACTAGACGTAACGAATGGTCCTGCTATCACTGACGTGATCAAGCTAGTGGGTGAGCGTTGCAACACACTAGTTGAGCTAGCTGAGCAAATCCGTTACTTCTATGAAGATTTCTCTGAGTTTGAAGCGGGCGCAGCGAAGAAACACCTACGTGGCGTGGCTAAAGAGCCTCTAGAACTTGCATTAGCGAAAGTGGAAGCACTAACTGAGTGGACGACAGCGAACATCAAAGATGGCGTTATCGCAGCAGTATGTGAAGAGTTGGAAATCGGCATGGGCAAAATCGGTATGCCATTACGTGTTGCTGTAACAGGCGGGGGTCAGTCTCCTTCTGTCGATGCAGTAATGGAGCTGGTTGGAAAAGAGCGTTGTATTGCTCGCATTAAGATGGCGCTTGAGTTCATTGCTGAGCGTGAAGCAAACGCATAATTGCTTTGAACTGAACGTTCTTTTGAATAAATAGTCACAAAGCCGCGGTGAGCAACCGCGGCTTTTTTGTATCTTCAACTTAGATAACGAGAAACTTTCTCTCATATTGGTGAATGAAGAGATGGTTTCACCTGTAATTTACCTCAATATGGATAAGATTTTTTAATCCAAATATCGTTGGCATGAATAAAAAACGAGCGATTATATATCAAATATCTGATTGATTTTTATCCATGTTCCTTAAAGTTCCATTTTGTTTGTCTCATTTTTAAGAAAAACCTTTGCTTTAGCTATTTTGTTTCAAAAAACAAAGCAAACGTTTGCGTGGTGATTGCGTGGGGATTTTTTTGCTTAAGATCACATGTTGTCGAGATTTTTGATGACAATAAATTGACAGAATTGGGATTTTTCTCGCGATTTCTTAGCGTTATAGTTCATCCCGTCAGCGATACCGAGATGGCGATATGTATCACTGAACAGGAAATATACGTAAGTTGCTTCCATAAAAAAAATGCATGTGCATAAAAAGAAGCTGACTAAGTATCTCACTCAAGGAATGAATAAAAAGAATTGAAATACAACGTCAGTCAGACGGCGCATTTCGGCATCTAACAAAAGAACTTCTTTAGAGGAATCAATAATGAAAAAATTAGCAGCGGTAATTTCAGCGTCTCTACTTATGGCTTCAGCAGCACAAGCAGAAGTATACGTTGGTGGTAAGATGGGTAAGTCATGGATGGAAGACGCGTGTGTAGCGGGCCAGGCTTGTGACAAAGACGATTCTACTCTTGGCGCTTTTGTTGGTTACGAAATGAATAAATACTTCGCAGTAGAAGCGGGTTTCGACAACATCGGTGATTTTAACCAAACTTCTTTCGGTGGCCACGTAGAAGCAATCACTCTTGCTCCTAAATTTAGCCTACCAATCACTGAAGACATCGCACTTTACGGTAAAGTGGGTGGCGCTTACGTAATGTTTGATGGCAAAGATGATTACTCTTACCTAGGCGCGGCTGGTCTTGAATTCAACCTAAGCCAAAACGTAACAGCTCGTGCGGAATACCAAACACTGACTGACATCAGCAACGATGTAACTCGTGCGACAGGTAACACTGCAACACTAGGTGTTTCTTTCAAATTCGGCGGCAACGATGAGCCAGTAATCGTAGAAGAGCCAGTTGTTGTAGAAGAAGTGGTTGTAGAAGAAGTGGTAGAAGAGCCAGTTGTAGTTACGAAAACATTCGAAACTCAAACAATTGGTACAGGTAGCTTCGATCTAAACAGCACAACTCTAAAACCAGAGAGCGCTGCAAAACTTGATAACCTAGTTGCTTTCCTAAACGAGCACCCACAAGCGAACGTTGAAGTTGTAGGTTACACAGATACGTCTGGTCCAGCAGCTTACAACCTAAAAGTTTCTGAAAAACGTGCTGAGTCTGTTGCTAACGCACTCGTTGAAAAAGGTATTGATTCATCACGTATCCAAGCTCGTGGCGAAGGTGAAAACAACCCAATCGCTTCAAACGACACTCGTGAAGGTCGTCAACAAAACCGTCGCGTAGAAGTCGTTGTTCCAGAATTTGAATACCAAGTTCAGCAATAAGCTCCTATTCGACCGTAGTATAGAAGACTGAAGCTGAAAGCCCCAAAGAGTTCGCTCTTTGGGGCTTTTTATTTCTCTTCAAAAAACTGACTGAAATGTTCAAAGTGGCCAGGTATTACTTAAGATCAATGCTGTTTAAACGCCCCATAAATGTCAGGATCTCCAAGTTATCTTTATGTGCTTCTAACAACGCTTTTTTGGTTTGCATGTAGGCGGCAAGTTTGCCGTACTTACTAATAGAGCGAACCACCGTTTTATATTTATACTCACCGTCATCATTGAACTCTCGCCACTTGGCGATGTAACACGTATCTCGGTTGTCAGGGTTTTCAAGAGTAGGGTTAGGCTTGTGAACGATTTTAGGCTCAACGCTATGTGGAAGCCTAGTCATTAGGTAAGGGTCTTTCAAAAGACGTCGCCAGAATTTGCCCCACATTTGCCGGCCTAACTCGTTTCTCAGCTTAATGGCTTTTTGTAAGCCTTTCTTTTCTCCAATACGAACAAATCCTACCGAGCGGTGTAGTACCGTATCCTCGGGGGTATGGATATGTATCTTAAAGGCTGTCTTGCCTTTAGAAATAAAGCGGTGTCCAGTGTTAGTTATTAAATTGCTCTTAGACATAGTGCTAACTAATAATTTTATTAATAGCTAAAAGGGTAAGCAAAACTCATAGATAATTAAAGTAATAAAATACAAAACTGTAAATAGGGCTTGTTGAAATGATTTCAAGGGGAAGAAGTCAGATCAGTAGAAGGGTTTATCCCGTAACCGAAACACCCGATCCGATCATATTGATTACTGGGAAGATTATCTAACACGGTGTACTAGGGGGAGCAGTGCGAGGCTTGAAATTGAAGATACAAAAAAGCCTTAGCTCAAGTGGGAGCTAAGGCTATGATATGGCGCCCCCAGTAGGATTCGAACCTACGACCTGTCCCTTAGGAGGGGACTGCGCTATCCAGCTGTGCCATGGGGGCGTAATACCAATAGTTGCAGTTCATTGCACTGTTTTACTGAGTTCAAATCTAGCAATCTACCAGATCTGTATCAGCATCACGTTGAACGATTCGCTACGGTCATTGGTATAATCAAATAAGATGCGCTGCCTATGATATTCAAAAGTGAGCATATCTCAAGACTTAATGTTTGCTTTTATAGGATCTTGTTCATTACGTCGCCAATTTGAACGCTAGATGCTAAATTTGGCTGATCAATCGTCAGTTCCGCTTCGTGTTCGTATATGCGTGATACCGTTAATGTAATTTCGCTTTGCGAGACTTTGTTTCTTGGCAATCCATTTTGGTCGATAAACGACGCGGTGTGCCAAAGCTGCAATTTGTCTCCCTCTTTTACGCCGTGCATACGGCCGAGATCCATCGTTACGGTATTACCGAAGACTGCCACAACCTCTGGCAGTGTAATTTTGCAAGATAGCTCCGACTCCAGATCCAACATAATATTGCGACTAACGCGAAGCATCATCTCACCATAGGTCGATGCCCAAAAACGTGCACTACGAGTGTCCACTTGACTCGTCTTAGCAAATGGCCAACGCGCGACCTCACGGTAGGCTTTGTTGAAGATTTCATGGCCAGTTTTACCATCAAATACTTTCATTTCTAACGCAAACTGACGATTGATGATGTCATCTTGCAATAGTTGAGATTCGACCGTTGCAGTGAGATCGGTAATGACCCCTCCAATGATGTATTGTGCGCCATTGTCTTGCGCGATCATTTGAGTGCGAGCAGGATAGTTGCTGCTTATTGAGTAGTCCGTTGTACCAACAGACACAAAGCTGCGTGAGGTTTGATCAAGTTGACGGTTCACTACGTGGCTAAAATCGTCACCAACTTGATAAATTTGTCCCATCACTGCTTGTTGTGGTGATGCGACCTCAATATTGCCGACCAGCATTGTCTTTTTGTATTGATCGGTGTGGCAACCCGTTGCCGATGGATAAATATCAACGCGGATTTTTACCTCGACTTTACCGCGACGTTTGCGTTCAGACTCCACCAAAATGTAACGGACTTCATGATTGGTAAACTGGTATTCGTTGCGACTTTCTTCTAATAGCGGCATCAAGTTGCTAATACTGCCAATATCTGCGCCCGAAAAATTGACGGCTTTGAACAGCGCGTCTTCCAACGCATGGAGCCTTGCCGTCTCTTCTGAAGAAACGATGGTGGCAACGCCTGTGACTTCATACCAAGATGCCATTACCTTAAAAGGCACAAGCATCACTAAAGTGATTGAAAACAGACTGTTTAATATTTTTTTCATTGGTTACAACCGTTCGGGTATAAATATTGCTTTAACAAATTCAGTGAAGTTTGGTGGGTTTTTCTTCGTTAGGCAAACAAAGAAAAGCAAAGACTGTTCCAATATTCACTTTCTTGGAAAGGAATTAATAAAGAACGGTATCACCTAAGATTATCTGGAGAATCAAACCATGAAAAAGTGGCTTGTCGCTGCATCGATGATGACGCTTCTGACATCGTGCGCGTACTCACCGATTTACAATGGTAAAGAACCTTACTCGGGAAGCCAGTTCATGCTGATGGATAGTCCGCGTCATACGATGGACTTTTTCATTGAGAGCATGACAGAAGACCTGATGGTTTCTAATGTGGCAGTATCAGCGCGGACACCGATTGCGATTACCTCGTTTGTTGATCTACAAAATATGGATGCAACAAACTGGTTAGGTAACTCGGTCTCTGAAGGTTTTATCCATCAGTTTCAGCGCCGAGGGTTTAAAGTGGTTGATTTCAAAACTACGGGCTCTATTCAAGTGACGCAACAGGGCGATTTTGCTTTAAGTCGTGATTGGCAAGATTTAGCTCAAGAGCAGCAAATTCAGTATGTATTGACCGGAACGATGCTGCGCCAAGAGGGGGGAGTGCTTGTCAATGCACGCGTGGTTGGCATGCAAAGCCGTGTAGTTGTAGCGACAGCGCAAGGTTTCCTTCCGGCTGACCGTATTGGGCGTGACTTAGATACGTTAAATAGCATCCGCACACAAGATGGTGTGTTGATTCGTTCTGACCCTACCATTCGTCAGCCGTACACTGTGATTCTCCGTCCATAGGATAGAAGCATGAAGAAGTTATTATTTATTGTTGCCACACTGATATTGGTTGGGTGTCAGCCATTACAACAGATGCGTCAAGATGAAATCTTAGTGGCGGTGGGCTACGCCAGCGTCAGTGAGCAAACAGGCCGCACAGTAGAAGAAAAGCGTGTACGTGCAATGCGCGCATCAAAAATTGATGCTTATCGTGAGCTAGCAGAGCAAGTTTATGGCATGCGTGTTAGTGGACGTGCAGAGCTGCAAGACCAGCGTTTGGGTATTGAAAGCACCACTGGTGCCGTCGATGGTGTAATTCGTGGTGCAGAAGTTGTGCGTAGTTATCTTGTTGAAGACAGTTATGTGACTGAGCTGCGTCTGGATATCCGTAAGATGGATAAGCTACGTGATTATGGAGAAGTTCAGCAAGTGCCTGAGAAGCGTCAGCAAACTTTGTTTTAAACCATTTCACTAGACAGATAATCTTTTTGAGCGGCTGATTGGTAACAATGAGTCGCTTTTTTATATCTACGTGAGCGCGGGAATTGAGGGTAGGAGTGACGTTTAAGCTTTTATATTGGTGCCAAGCGTCGAGATGGTGTGGGTTTTTCCGCCCGCATTGTAGGTCATGCCAACTTTGCCATGAGTTCGCTGGAGCATGTTGTTGAGTTTATTGAAGCTCAGCTGTGCGCGACTAAGCGATTCGCCATTTACTTGGTTAACTTGTTGACAGTCGAGGACGATCGATTGGATTTGAGCAACAACCTGACTTAGGTGCTCATCTTCAGTAAGTTGATTGACGTGCGGGTGAGAGGCGATTCGCTGATCAGTTGTTCTGAGCTGATCAATGAGCGTCATCTTCTGTTTGGCAATGTTCTCAATCTCGGTAGAGACACGCGCCGTTATTGCTTGTGTTTCTTGGCGTAAAACAGCGGAAAGTGCCTTAGCATTTTCTAGCTGGAAATTAACGAGATCGACTAATGCTGCCATAAAATACTTACCTTCGGCCTAAGTCAGTTAGCTTTTGCCTTGCAATTCGTTTTCAAACTTAATCATGTTGTCAGCCAATTTTTCAGGATCGACTTTGTATGAACCGTTTGTGATAGCTTCTTTGATTGCTGCAACTTTGGCGCTGTCATATGCCGGAGAAGCTGCCATATCCTTCTGGAGTTTACTGACGGCTTTACTTTGCTGGCTGAGTGATACTGCGTCTTGTTGCGCTGGCGCCTTTTTTGATTCTGTCGTGCTGGTAGCATTGGAATCGTTACGTGCAGGTGCGCGACTTGTTGTCGTCATCATTTGCCCTGAACGTATATTATCTATACCTGCCATGTTTAACCTTTGCCTTGTATCGTAATACTGGTATCCAGACTATCGACCAGCGCAAAAATAACTTTAGTCATTTTTTGCATTTTTATTGATCAGTTTAAACACGCTACCAGTGGGTATTAAAAATTAACAGTGATTTCCGCAATGTCAGTCACTATGCCTTCTATTATACGTTGCGACTTATCATTTTTCACTCTTACTTGATCGCCAGCTGAACCATCCTGCAATGCTGTGCCTTGCGTTGTGATCGTCATGCCAGAATTCACCGCTTTGATAATGACCTTTTCATTTCGGCATACCACACAAACATCATTTCTCTCTACGACATCGCCTAAGCGAACATTACGCTTTAGCTTTGCCCCAACCACTTGATCGTAGCTAGAAAATCCATCTTTACGAAAGCGCTGTAGCTCGATCATGGAAGTGGTAACATCCGATGCGCTGACGATTTCTCCTCTCCCTAGTGTTCGTGTAGCGACGATCATTGGTACTGATACCGAGATCCTCACAGGGACATAGACTTTCCAGTCATCCGGTTGGCATTCCACTAACACATTGATGTTACTTCTCGTGCTGCTGGTGGAAGAGGCAGATGTATCTAACGGAACAGGGCAATCCGTTGCTTTTATTCTCGAGTCGATCTCTGCCGCATTAACAGATAGCTCGCCACCATCAGGCTGATCGACCGTAGCAAGAATATGTTGTTCTGCTGCTGTTTTTATTTGCTCGATCTGATTATCTGAAGCTGAATGAACAAAAAAGCTAAACATACTGAGCAAAATGCCGATAGACTTAGCGTACTTTGTAATTAGCGCTCTACATATTGTCATAGTCAATGGTGTCGAAGTGAAAGTGAAATACGCCATACTGTCTCCCTGGTATCGTGCTTGCCAGTGGTAGAGTATCATTTAAAAACAAAAAGTTTGAGATGGAGATGAGCATATGACGGGGATTCTTGACTCGGTGAATCAGCGTACGCAACTCGTCGGTCAGAACCGATTGGAATTATTGACCTTTCGACTGATGGGCCGACAGCGCTACGGCATTAACGTATTCAAAGTGAAAGAAGTACTACAGTGCCCTAAGCTGACTTCAATGCCAAATCTACACCCTCTGGTTAAAGGTATCGCTCATATCCGCGGCCATACCGTGTCCGTTATTGATTTGAGCCTGGCAATTGGTGGCCGCCCAACCACTGATTTAGATAAATGTTTTGTTGTTATTGCAGAATTTAACCGTACGATCCAAGCATTTTTGGTATCATCGGTTGAGCGTATTATCAATATGCATTGGGAAGCGATTTTGCCACCGCCAGACGGCGCAGGTAAAGCGCACTACTTGACTGCCGTTACAAACATTGACAATGAGCTGGTTGAAATCCTTGACGTTGAAAAAATCCTGGCAGAAATTGCGCCAGTTGATGAAACGATGGATTCCGCTATTGGCGAAGAAATCGCACAAGCAGAACAAGAAAAGCCTATTGTACGCCGCATACTGATTGCTGATGACTCGACGGTCGCGCGTAAACAGGTAGAGCGTGCGATTACATCCATCGGTTTTGAGGTCGTATCTGTCAAAGACGGCAAAGAAGCGTACAATAAGTTGATTGAAATGGCTCAAGAAGGCAATATCTACGATCAAATTTCGTTGGTTATTTCCGATATTGAAATGCCAGAAATGGACGGCTATACCTTAACGGCTGAAATTCGCAGACATGCCGATTTGAAAGACCTTTATGTTATCCTCCATTCTTCATTAAGTGGTGTATTCAACCAAGCTATGGTTGAGCGTGTAGGTGCCAACACCTTCATTGCGAAATTTAACCCAGATGAGTTGGGTAACGCGGTTAAATCTGCATTAACACAATAAAAGAGACATTAATGACTGCTATTACAATCAGTGATCAAGAGTATCGTGACTTTAGCCGTTTTCTAGAATCGCAATGTGGCATCGTGTTAGGTGATAGCAAGCAATACCTCGTGCGTAGCCGACTGAGTCCTTTAGTGACGAAGTTTAAGCTCGCATCGTTATCAGATTTGCTACGTGATGTTGTTACAGGGCGTAATCGAGAATTACGAGTCGCCGCTGTGGATGCGATGACGACTAACGAAACCTTGTGGTTTCGAGATACTTATCCGTTCACGGTTTTAGCTGACAAATTATTGCCAGAAGTAGCGGCAAGCAAGCGCCCAATTAAGATCTGGTCTGCTGCCAGTTCATCGGGCCAAGAACCGTATTCTATTGCAATGACGATCCTGGAAACGCAACAGCGCAAGCCGGGCTTGTTACCAAACGTGTCCATTACAGCCACAGATATTTCGGCAAGTATGCTCGAGATGTGTCGTGCAGGGGTGTACGACAACTTGGCTTTGGGTCGCGGGCTTTCACCAGAACGTCGTCGCACCTTCTTTGAAAATGCGGACGGTGGTCGCATGAAAGTCAAAGATAACGTCAAGCGTTTGGTGAACTTTCGTCCACAAAACCTGATGGACAGTTACGCACTGATGGGTAAGTTCGACATCATTTTCTGTCGTAACGTATTGATTTACTTTTCTCCAGAAATGAAATCTAAAGTGCTTAACCAAATGGCGAGCAGTTTAAACCCTGGTGGTTACTTGCTGTTAGGGGCATCAGAGTCGCTAACTGGTCTGACTGATAAATTTGAAATGGTGCGCTGTAATCCGGGCATCATTTACAAGCTTAAATAGCGGTATCTCTTCATTGATAGAAAAGCCTGACTTCGTGTCAGGCTTTTTTGTTTGTTACCTTTCTGCGCCGAGCGCTTCATGTATCACTCAATTAGTTGAAGCGCGTTTTTGCCTTGTGCCCTCAACACGGTGTATCTTTATTAAGTGAGCAAAGTGATACGACATGACATTCCAGTTACTTTGGCTCACTTATTGCTATTTCAATTCACGGTAACCACTAGGTTGGTGTAATGCTTTAGGTTTTGGCATGCTAATTGCTTTTTGGTTATCAATCACGGTCAGTTCTTAATTGTAGAGGCAAACATGGCTATATCTTTTGACAATGCACTAGGCATCCACCAGCACACGGTGGGCGTACGTGAGCGCAATGCAGAGGTGATTTCCACCAACATCGCACAAGCAAACACGCCTGGTTACAAAGCAAGAGGTTTAGACTTTGCGAAGGAATTGCAAGCGGCAACATCTGGGGCAAGCATTGGTCTTAGTCGCACAGATGGTCGGCATATTCCTGCCACTACAACGTTGGTTGGGGACAAGTTATATCGTCTTCCTACGCAACCAGATACGGGAGATGGCAACACGGTAGACTTGGATTTAGAGCGTAACTTGTTTATGCAAAACCAAATCAGACACCAAGCATCACTCGACTTTCTAGGCAGCAAATTCAAGAACTTAACCAAAGCAATCAAAGGGGAATAATTTAGATGAGCTTATTTAACGTTTTCAATGTGACAGGTTCCGCAATGAGCGCTGAATCCGTTCGTCTGAATACTACCTCAAGCAACTTGGCGAACGCCGACAGTGTCAGCAGCTCTGCGAAAGACACTTACAAAGCGCGTCATGCCGTGTTTGGTGCAGAGTTAAGTAACGCCATGCGTGGCGGTGATACGGTGCCAGTGAAAGTGATGGGTATTGTAGAAAGTGATAAACCGCTGAGTGCGGAGTACAACCCAGACCATCCCCTTGCAAACGAAGAAGGCTACATCTACAAGCCTAACGTCAATGTAATGGAAGAAATGGCAAACATGATTTCAGCTTCTCGTGCATATCAGACTAATGTACAAGTCGCTGATTCTAGTAAACAAATGCTGCTGCGTACGCTGCAGATGGGTCAATAAGGATAAGGGGGTAGCGTATGGCCGGAATTAACAACGTTGGTCAAAGCGGCTTGTCCTATATCGACCAGCTTAAAAGTCTACAAGAGAGTAACAAGAAAGCGGAAGAGAGCACGGGTAAGCAGGACCTAAAACAGGAAGACTTCTTATCATTGCTCACGAAGCAACTGTCTCAGCAAGACCCTTTTAAGCCGGTAAGTAATGACCAGATGATTGCGCAAATGGCTTCATTTGCGACCGTTGATGGCATTGGCAAGATGAACACTCAGTTTGAGAGTTTGAATTCGTCAATGACATCAAATCAAGCGTTACAAGCTTCCTCTTTGGTAGGGCGTGACGTATTGGTCCCAGGAGCAGCAGGTGTGAAGCAGGACGACGCACCAATGGCGGCAATGGTTAAGCTTTCACAATCTATCGATAATTTGTTTGTTCGTGTAGAGGATGAAGCTGGCCAACTGGTTCGTACCTTTGAGGTAGGGGCGAAACCAGCCGGCGACACGCGTGTGCTTTGGGACGGTAAAGATGAAAGCGGAAATCCACTGCCAGCTGGCAAATACAAAGTGAAAGCGTCTGGCTTAGTTGAGGGGGAGTCGCAAGAGTTCCCAGTATCGACGTATGCCAACGTAAACAGCGTATTGCTTGGCAAAGGTGACGGAAACGTATTACTCAATCTGGCTGGTTTTGAATCGCCAGTTCGACTTGCAGAAGTATTGGAAGTCGGCAAAGCGTAGTCATAGCTCGCTAGATTAGGAGATTTTGGAATGTCATATGTATCTTTAAGCGGTTTGTCCGCCGCCCAACTGGATTTGAACACCACCAGTAACAACATTGCGAACGCCAACACGTACGGCTTTAAAGAGTCCCGTGCTGAGTTTGCTGATGTTTACTCTAACTCTTTATTTACTAACGCAAAAACCACACCGGGTGGTGGTGCGCAAGCAAGCCAAGTGGCACAGCAGTTCCATGAAGGCTCTAGCATTTACACCAACAACCCAATGGATTTGCGTGTTTCGGGGACAGGTTTTTTCGCTGTAGCGAAAGAGCGTCTAACTCCACAACAGAATGAACTGACACGTAATGGTGCATTTCACTTAAATAAAGAAAACTACATGGTGACCGCGAACGACGAGTTCTTGTTAGGTTACCAAGTGGACCCAAGCTCTGGTGAGGTTTCTTCATACGAGCCACAACCCATCAATATTCCTGCTGAATTTGGTAAGCCAAAACAAACAGCAAACATTGAAGTGGGTGTGAACTTGCCAGCGAACGGCGATTTGAAAGATCCAACGCAGTTTGATTTTTCAGACCCAGATACATACAACCGTTCAACCTCTTCGACAATTTATGACTCGATGGGTCAGTCTTACAAGCTAACGACGTATTACTTGAAAGATCAGACTCAGCCAAATACATGGAACACTTACTACACCGTGACAGATAAAGAAGGTGAAAAGCCTTTAAATGTTGCGGCTGGTGATGCGCAAACGCCAACAGGTCATGTGGGGCATACCATGAAGTTCAACAACGATGGTACGTTGGCGAGCTTGAACAATGGTCAGCCAATCACTTCTGTGGCTCTGGGTGATCCGGCGACGAACACGACACCAGTCGATATGAATGGTGCCGATCCTGCGCAGACGCTTAACTTCGGCTTAGGCTCAGCAACACAGTTTGCGGCTCCGTTCGAACTGACTAAGTTTGACGAAGACGGTGCAACAACGGGCTTCCTAACCAAAGTTGACTTCGATGAAAACGGCAGCGTATTGGGAACTTACTCAAACGGTGAAAACGTTACATTGGGTCGTGTTGCTCTCGTACGTGTTCCAAACGAGCAAGGTCTGGATAAGAAAGGCGGTACTCAATGGGATTCAACGCAGTTCTCTGGTGACAAGATCTGGGGTGAATCAAATAAAGGCTCTTTCGGCACCATCAATAACGGTATGCTGGAACAGTCAAACATTGATATGACGCAGGAGTTGGTGGACCTGATCTCTGCTCAGCGTAACTTCCAAGCAAACTCACGTTCGCTCGAAGTACACAACCAACTACAACAGAATATCTTACAGATCCGCTAGAGCACTAGCTGGGTCATTCGATACTCTGCTTGAGTAAGCAATGGCGTGTGATTGCTTCTTAGTAATTACCGCTTTGTTCATTTTCATCATGACATTCATCTGATGCTTAGCCTTAATACACCTCACTCAGGCTAAGCATGCTTTGATCTACGATTTGCCGCTGTTGCCGCCGTATGGATCAAAACCTTGCCTCTCGTTACAGTTTTCTGCCCCTATTGACCTCTTTTAATTGTTGATTGTTAATTCAAAGTATTGATTGATAAGCCTATTTTTGTTTTGGCATAACTATTGCTTTTACTCCGTGTACAGAGAGATTTTTTGGAGTAATTTATGGATCGCGCACTGTTTCTCGCAATGAGTGGCGCCAAGCAAAATATGCAGGCACTACAATTGCGCGCTAATAACTTGGCTAACGTAAGCACGACCGGATTTCGGGCTGATTTAGCACAGGCTCGCTCAATGCAGGCTTATGGTGAAGGCCATCCTTCACGTGTATTCAGCATGACAGAGCGTCCAGGGCATAACTTTGCTCAAGGTAGCGTGATTACAACAGGGCGTGATCTGGATGTGACGATTGAAGGCAGCGGTTGGATATCGGTACTCGATCATACAGGGAAAGAAGGGTTGACCCGTAACGGCAACCTAAAAGTCGATCAAAATGGCATGCTTACCAACGCAAGTGGTCATTTGGTGCTGGGTGAAAACGACGCGCCGATTACTTTGCCTATCCCTCTCTCCAAAATTGAAATCGGTCGGGATGGCACCATCTCTGTACTTCCTCAAGGTGCCCCGGCAGAAGAATTCCAAGCGGTTGATCGCATTAAGCTCGTTAAGCCTAATGATCAAAGCTTGTTTAAAGACACCAATGGCTTATTTCGCCATAAAACTCCAAACCAACCTTACGAAGCAGACGCGACTGTTAGTCTCCAGACGGGAGCGATAGAAGGCAGTAACGTGAATGCCGTAGGTGAAATGACCGCATTGATTGACTTACAACGTCAGTTTGAAATGCAAGTCAAGATGATGAGCACAGCTGAAGAAATGGATAAATCTTCAGATTCACTGCTTCGTATGAGTTAACAGAGTTAGAGGTTCACTATGCATCCAGCACTATGGGTAAGTAAAACAGGTCTAGACGCCCAACAAACCAACATTGCCACGATTTCGAACAACTTGGCGAACGCTTCTACTGTCGGCTACAAAAAGAGCCGTGCAGTATTCGAAGATTTGTTCTATCAGAACATCAACCAACCTGGCGGCCAGTCATCTCAGAACACGGAACTGCCAAGTGGTTTGATGTTAGGTGCGGGTTCTAAAGTGGTTGCGACGCAAAAAGTGCACACGCACGGCAATGCACAGACAACGACCAACGCACTGGACATGATGGTGGAAGGCGACGGTTTTTTCCAAGTGACATTGCCGGACGGCAACATCGGTTATACCCGTAACGGTCAGTTCACGCTAAATGGTGAAGGCACGTTAGTCACGTCGGGTTCTGGCTACCCTGTAGAGCCTGAAATTGTGATTCCAGAAGATGCGATTTCTATTACTGTCGGTACGGATGGTGAAGTGTCGGTTCGCGTCCGAGGTCAGCAAGACAACCAAGTCGTTGGTCAGCTAACCATTACAGATTTTGTTAACCCGGGCGGCCTAGAGCCAATTGGTCAGAACCTTTACTTACCAACGGGTGCCAGTGGCGATCCACAAGAGGGTGTTCCTGGTTTGGACGGTTTGGGTGAAATTCGTCAATCCATGCTGGAAGCGTCCAACGTGAATGTAACGGAAGAGTTGGTCAACATGATCGAAGCCCAGCGCGTTTACGAAATGAACTCAAAAGTGATCTCGTCAGTCGATAAAATGATGAGCTTCGTTAACCAGCAATTGTAACGATTAAGAGCAAGATTTGAGGAGCTCACGATGAAACGTATTTGCCTACTCGCTTTGATTGCTACGATGTCGGGCTGTGCCATGTTGGAACCGATTGAAACGGATGAAGTGACACAAGCAACCACTGTGGTCGACGCAGTAGAAGGCGATAAATCGAAAGAAGAGAGCAGCGGTATTGTAGATACTTTACGTGGTAGAAGCGATCCGGTTGCTGGCGACCCTGCTTGGGCTCCAATTCATCCGAAAAACAAACCTGAGCATTATGCTGCTGCAACAGGTTCGTTGTTTAGCGCCGAGCACATTACCGATCTCTACGACGATTCTAAACCACGTGGTATTGGCGACATTATTACCGTAACACTGGATGAGACAACCAGTGCGACGAAAAGCGCAAATGCCGATTTATCGAAAACCAATGAAGCGCAAATGGACCCGCTTCAAGTGGGCGGAGAAGAGCTGCAAATTGGCGGAAAATATAATTTCTCTTATGACTTAAACAATTCCAACTCATTTGCAGGTGACTCTTCTGCAAAGCAGAGCAACAGCATCAGTGGTTACATCACTGTTGAGGTGATTGAAGTACTGGCAAACGGGAACCTCGTGATCCGCGGTGAGAAGTGGATGACGCTAAATACAGGTGATGAGTACATACGTTTAAGTGGCACTATTCGTCCGGATGATATTAATTTCGACAACACCATTGCATCAAATCGTGTTTCTAACGCAAGAATTCAATACTCAGGGACTGGTTTGCAACAAGATATGCAAGAGCCAGGCTTCTTGGCACGATTCTTTAATGTAGCTCTATAACACGCCGTTCTGACGGCAATTTGACTGCAAGAGATAAGTAAGCATGAAAAAACTCCTTTTAGTACTGATGAGCGTTGCTCTGTTTTCTACCGTAGCCCAAGCCGCACGTATCAAAGACGTCGCGCAAGTGGCAGGTGTACGAAGCAACCAACTCGTGGGTTATGGTTTGGTTTCAGGCTTACCTGGTACGGGTGAAGCGAACCCGTTTACAGAGCAAAGTTTCGCCGCCATGCTGCAAAACTTCGGCATTCAGATGCCGCCGGGCACAAAGCCAAAAATTAAAAACGTTGCCGCAGTCATGGTTACGGCAGAGTTGCCGCCTTTCTCTAAACCGGGTCAGCAAGTGGACGTGACTGTCTCTTCCATCGGAAGTGCTAAAAGTTTGCGTGGTGGTACGCTACTACAAACGTTCCTCAAAGGTCTCGACGGTCAAGTTTACGCGGTTGCTCAAGGTAACTTAGTGGTGAGCGGCTTCAGTGCTGAAGGCGCTGACGGTTCTAAAATCGTAGGTAACAATCCAACCGTTGGTCTTATCTCTAGTGGTGCGACAGTAGAGCGAGAAATTCCAAACCCATTTGGTCGTGGTGATTACATCACGTTCAACTTGCTTGAGTCAGACTTCACAACGGCTCAACGTATGGCGGATGCTGTAAACAACTTCCTTGGCCCACAAATGGCGAGCGCTGTTGACGCGACATCAGTGCGCGTGCGTGCTCCTCGTGACGTCAGTCAGCGTGTTGCGTTCTTATCGGCAATCGAAAACCTAGAATTCGACCCGGCAGATGGTGCAGCCAAAATCATCGTTAACTCACGAACGGGCACTATTGTAGTTGGTAAGCATGTACGTCTTAAACCAGCAGCAGTAACGCATGGCGGCATGACGGTTGCGATCAAAGAAAACCTGAATGTTAGCCAACCTAACGGCTTTTCTGGTGGGCAAACCGTAGTCGTACCAGACTCGGATATCGAAGTCAGCGAAGAGCAAGGAAAAATGTTTAAGTTCGAACCAGGCTTAACGTTGGATGATTTGGTCCGTGCCGTGAACCAAGTCGGGGCTGCGCCTTCGGACTTGATGGCAATTTTACAAGCATTGAAGCAAGCTGGTGCCATTGAAGGCCAGTTGATCATCATTTAATGGTTAGGAGGTAGGTATAATGAACAATCCTAACGACATTGGTTTTATCCATGACATCAGTTCTCTGGACACTCTGCGTCAAAAAGCAGTGAAAGAGGGAAAAGATGGCGAGCAAGAAGCATTGCATGCGGCTGCTCGTCAGTTCGAATCGATCTTCACCTCCATGATGTTGAAATCCATGCGTGAAGCCAATGAGGGCTTTGAGTCCAACATGATGAACAGCCAAAACGAGAAGTTCTACCGACAAATGTTGGATGAACAGATGGCGAGTGAATTGAGTTCGTCTGGTTCAATGGGACTGGCCGATATGATTGTTAAGCAATTAACGGCTGGGCAAGGGAACGACAAAAAAGAAACGGCTATGCGTGATGCGGCAAACAATGCTGCGGAATATCGTCGTGTTGACCCGAAAAAAGCGCGCGAGATTGAACAGCGCTTGATTGAATCTGGTCAACTATCTCGACCAAGCAATGAACCCACTCGATTCGATTCACCAGAATCCTTTGTTAACTCGATGAAGCCATACGCGGAGAAAGCTGCGAAAGCCCTAGGTGTCGAGCCATCTTTGCTACTTGCGCAAGCCGCTTTGGAAACGGGGTGGGGACAAAAGGTCGTGAAGAACGCGCGTGGCAGCAGCAACAACTTATTTAATATCAAAGCAGATCGAAGCTGGCAGGGTGACAAAGTGACGACTCAAACTTTAGAGTTCCACGATAACACGCCAGTGAAAGAGACGGCAGCGTTTCGCTCCTACTCAAGTTACGAAGACAGCTTTAATGACTTTGTACGATTTTTGAATGACAACCCACGTTACGATACAGCATTGCAGCAACGCGGGAATTCAGAGTCGTTTATTCGCGGTATCCACAGTGCGGGTTACGCGACCGATCCGAATTACGCAGATAAAGTCCTGCAGGTGAAGGATAAAATCGAAAGTATGTAATGTCTCTGCGACAATTTATGACGTTCTCGAAGGCTTGCCATAGTGCAAGCCTTCACTTTATCTGAACATCTACGCCTTTCTATCACTTGGCACATCTTTTGCTTTTAATGTGTCTAGGTGATCGGTTTTGCCGATTTATATTTCGTTTTTGGGGGCATGTATGGCGTCAGATCTTCTGAATGTAGGTACTCAAAGTGTGCTTACTGCTCAGAGACAATTAAACACCACTGGTCATAACATTTCTAATGTTAATACAGAGGGTTATAGCCGTCAGTCTGTTATCCAAGGCACGAATGATCCGCGCATGTTCGGTGGTTCTACCTACGGCATGGGTGTGCATGTGGAAAATGTTCGCCGCTCGTGGGATCAGTTTGCCGTGAATGAACTGAACCTGTCGTCGACCAACAATGCCAACAAAACGGATACCCAAGATAATCTTGATATGCTTTCTAGCATGTTGAGCTCTGTGGCATCGAAGAAAATTCCCGAGAACCTGAATGAGTGGTTCGATGCGGTAAAAACCATGGCAGATACCCCGAACGATTTAGGGGCACGAAAAGTGGTATTGGAAAAGGCGAAAATCTTCTCTGATACATTAAATGATTTCCACGAAACCGTGCGACTGCAATCTGATGTCACCAATAAAAAATTGGATATGGGCATTGAGCGCGTTAATCAACTTGCGTTGGAAATTCGCGATATTCATCGACTGATGATGCGTACTCCCGGTCCACATAATGACCTGATGGATCAGCATGAAAAGCTGGTTACTGAGCTGTCAGAGTACACCAAAGTTACCGTAACCCCACGCAAAAATGCGGAAGGGTTTAATGTTCATATCGGCAATGGACACACTCTTGTTTCTGGCACGGAAGCAAGCCAGCTCAAAATGATCGATGGCTATCCGGATGTTCATCAAAGACGATTAGCAATGGTGGAAGGGAATGGCATTAAAGCGATCAAGTCTGATGATATGGATGGCAAAATCGGCGCTTTACTTGAAATGCGCGACAAACACATCCCACAACTGCAAGATGAAATGGGCCGTTTAGCGACGGGCTTTTCCTACAAAATTAATCAGCTGCAATCTCAAGGTCTGGATCTCAACGGTAAGATAGGTAAAGACGTATTTACCGACGTGAACTCTGAGCTGGTGGCAAAATCTCGAGTTTTTGCTGCGCCTGACTCCCAAGCTGATGTTGCGGTTTACATCGAGGACATTTCCGCGATCAAAGGTGGTGAATATTCGCTGCGTTATGATGGCGATCAATACAGCGTGACAACACCGAAAGGTGAGCAAATGTCGTTGAACATCGACCGTTCGGATTCGTCATTTGTTCTGGATGGTATGAAAGTGCAAATTGGTGAAGGCCTTGCCGCCGGTGAGCGCGTATTGCTCCGCCCAACGAGAAGTGGTGCAGCCATCATAAAGATGGAAACCAATGACGCAAAAGCTATTGCCGCACAAAGTTATGAAGCCTCAACCACTTTTGCCCAAGGTAACGCCAAGTTTAAAATTCGTGAGGCGGGGGATGTTAAAGAGTTTGAGGTTACCGTACAACCAGCCGACGAGAAGCATGATAAGCCGTGGTTAAAGATCACGGATAACAAGGGTAATTTACTATCGGACAAATACTCATACCCGTTAGATAAAGATAACCCGAAGATTGAAATATCAGTGCCGAAAAGCCATCCGCTGTATAAAAACGGCGATGCAACCGTGTTTGAGTTGAGCGAAGGCGCACTGATGAATGATAAATTCACCGCAAACTTGGTGCCTTCTGAAGGTGGTAACGGCAACTTGAGAAAAATGCAGAAGATCCAAACAGACAAGATGATGGATGGAAAATCCAGTACCTTGATCGATGTTTATCATAACCTCAATACCGAAGTTGGACTGAAGTCTTCTACAGCAAACCGTTTAGCCTCCGTCGCTCGTTTAGAGCATGAAGCGGCGCAAGAGCGCGTTGCTTCTATTTCTGGTGTTAACCTCGATGAAGAAGCGGCCAACATGATGAAGTTTCAACAAGCGTACATGGCTTCATCACGTGTGATGCAAGCGGCGAATGATACCTTCAATACCATTTTACAACTGAGGTAAGGAGAAGAGATAAGTGCTAACCCGAATTTCTAGTTTCCATAACTATCAGTCCGTACAAAATGATCTGCGTCGTCAAGAGAATAAGGTTCACCACAACCAAGAGCAACTTGCTTCAGGGAAAAAGTTACTGAAACCTAGTGACGACCCCCTCGCTGCGCATTACATCCAAAACATTAGTCAGCAACAAGAGCAGCTACAACAATATCTTAGCTCGATAGTGTTGGTGCGTAATCGTCTAGAAAACCACGAAGTTAATATCGCCAATGCGGAGAATTTTGCCGACGAGTCGAAGCGCTTAACGATGGAGATGATTAACGGTGCCTTTTCTGCTGAAGACCGACAAGCAAAGAAGCGTGAGTTAGAAGAGATTGCGAACAATTTCCTTAACTTAGTGAACTCGCAAGATGAATCTGGTAACTACGTGTTTGCGGGTACTAAGCCAAAAAGCCAACCATTCTATCGCGATAAAGACGGTAGTGTTCAATACGCTGGGGACGATTATCAGCGCAAAATGAAAGTCTCCAGCATGCTTGAGATGCCAATGAACGATCCTGGCAGCAAGCTGTTTATGGAGATACCAAACCCATTTGGCGACTATCAGCCGAATTACGATCTACAAAACGGCTCTGAGCTGTTGCTAAACAAAGCCACTAACGTTGACGCGAAGGATGATGCGGCGTATCGCGTGACATTTGTCGATATGAATAACGGCAAATTTGGTTACCAATTAGAGCGTAACGGCAAAGTAGTGGATGCCGATGAGTTTTCTCCAGAGAAAGGGATTGAATACAAAGGCCTGAAAGTGCACGTAAAAGGCCAAATTACGCCTGGTGACAGCATTGAGATCGAAAAGCGGGCAGAGTTCAGCATTTTCGATACCTTCAAGGATGCAATGGCATGGTCAGACAAATCGGTTTCGGATACGTCGGCGACCGCCAAATTGCACCAAATGACAGAAGAATTCCACGCTGCTTTTATCCATTTGAATAAAGCGCGTACAGATGCCGGTGCTCGATTGAGTACGCTGGATATCCAAGAGCAAAATCATGAAGACTTTAATTTGTCTCTGGCAAAAGCGAAGAGCAACTTTGAGGACTTGGATTACTCTAAAGCCGTGATCGAGTTCAGTGAAAACTCGCGAGCGTTACAGGCATCGCAACAAGCATTCGGTAAGACCAAAGATCTAACGTTGTTTAACTACATCTAGTATGACACTCATACACATTGTCTGATTTTGATGCCTTATGTGCAAAGCCTTAAGCGCGATAAGTCGACGTAACCTGAGAGTCTGAGATGTCATGCGGCACGATTTTACCCAAAGCGGCAATGATGCGGGAGGCAAGTCGGGCGGCAACAGGGCAGCGTTCAATACCCTTGGGCTAAGATGAGTCTGACAAACCGGAAATAGCTTAATGATAAAGCTAACTTATTGTTTATTTGATTCTTTTAAAAGTAGTTAAATAATTTACGCAAGTTGGCACACAAATTGTATTGAAAATATCAGAACAGATTTAGAGATTCTAAACCCTGCGTTTAAGGCAGATTTAGCAAGTAACTTTTACGGTCAGTGCTTATCCAAATGAGAGTAAAGCTGGCCGCTTCGCAAAAGCTTGCGAACTCAACAGGAGAGCAAAATGGCTGTAACAGTTAGTACTAACGTCTCCGCGATGACCGCGCAGCGTTACCTAAACAAAGCGACTGATGAATTAAACACGTCGATGGAGCGCTTATCTTCAGGACATAAGATTAACAGTGCAAAAGATGATGCGGCAGGTCTACAGATCTCTAACCGCTTAACTGCACAGTCTCGTGGCCTAGATGTCGCAATGCGTAACGCGAACGATGGTATCTCGATTGCACAAACCGCTGAAGGTGCGATGAATGAGGCAACCTCTGTCATGCAACGAATGCGTGACCTTGCGATTCAATCATCGAACGGTACTAACTCTCCAGCTGAGCGTCAGGCGATCAACGAAGAGTCAATGGCATTGATTGACGAGCTAAACCGTATTGCAGAAACCACTTCATTTGGTGGTCGTCGTCTATTGAACGGCTCATTCGGTGAAGCAGCATTCCAGATTGGTGCGAGCTCAGGTGAAGCCATGATCATGGGACTCACCAGCATTCGTGCGGACGATACTCGCATGGGCGGTGTGACCTTCTTATCTGAGAACGGTAAAGATAAAAACTGGAGCGTTGACCCAGCTAAATCTGACTTGAAGATCACGCTACCAGGTATGGGTGAAGACGAAGACGGCAATGTTGATGATCTAGAAATCAACATTAATGCCAAAGCGGGCGACGACATCGAAGAGCTTGCCACTTACATTAATGGTCAGTCTGATATGATTAATGCGTCTGTAAGTGAAGATGGCAAGTTGCAAGTTTTTGTCGCGCATCCAAACGTTCAGGGTGAGATTTCTATTTCTGGTGGATTAGCATCTGAGCTTGGCCTGAGTGATGAACCTATCAGAACGTCAGTACAAGATATTGATATGACCACGGTACAAGGTTCTCAAAACGCGATTTCTGTGCTGGATTCGGCACTGAAATACGTAGACTCGCAACGTGCAGACTTAGGTGCGAAGCAAAACCGTCTGAGTCACAGCATCAACAACTTGGCGAATATCCAAGAAAACGTTGACGCCTCGAACAGCCGAATTAAAGATACAGATTTTGCGAAAGAAACCACGCAAATGACCAAAGCACAAATTTTGCAACAGGCAGGTACATCGATTCTTGCTCAAGCGAAACAGTTGCCAAACTCTGCAATGTCACTATTGCAGTAGTTTACTTAGCCTGTACTCAATACATTCAGACGTGGATGGGAATGCAGGCTTTTGGCAAGCAACTTTACAATAGAATGAGCGGCTCTCTCATCTCTCACCTGCCAATCATTTTCAATGTAAAGTTGCACTCGGTATGCCGGAAATGTGTTCATTTCTCTTGATCTCCACATAGGCTCTGGCGACCAACCTAGCCCCAGTTCTCTCAAAGGAAAAGGGGCTTTTTCTTTTCTAATTTTCACGTCTATCGTCTGCGAACTTATCTTCAATTGTTTCCTTTTGCTGGTTTTCTATACAATTTATCCCTCTCGGCTCGATTTGTGGAAACTTGAGCACTTTTTCTTACTTTTCTTCAATTTTATTAGCTAAATCTCGCAATGTTATTTTTTTAAACTTTTTTCTAAAGCTTCTGAATTTGGTGTCGTTAATAGAGGTAACTTTGAGAGAACTACTTGGTTTTCCGAGACGTCGGAAACCGCTACACCGGAAAATCAATTGGAGAAATCACCA
>NZ_JAWOTX010000009.1:0-223064 GCF_033339115.1 Vibrio sp. 947
CTTTAAAATACAAAACGCCCGATGAAGTACATCGAGCGTTTTAGTTAAAAAGTGTCAACCCATATCAGGACGGGTCAGAATGATTTTCTAGCAACCGGTGTATGCACTCTAGTTGTTATTTTCATCGTCATCCTCATCTGCTCGCGCTGCGTATTTTACTCCAACCACACACAAGCCAAACATCACAAATGGGATAACGGCAGCAGTGTATTCCGTCCAAACCATATGAGAGAAAGATTTCGCCAATATCAAGTGTGCAAACACCAACAAAAATGCGCTAAAAATAGCAACACCCATCAACCTAAGTTCATGCTTTACCAACTGCTTTTTCATTACGGCTCCTAACCTAAATGGTTGTCTGCCCATGATTGAAACACAGCTTCGGTATCGTCCACTGATACAGTTTGAGCAAAAAACAGGTAAACAGTTGGCTAATGAAGTAATTCTCCGACCGTCTTCACGGCTTGTTCTAATTCATCATTTACAAGTAACGATGTATTAAGCCTCAGGTAGTTCTCATAATTTGGAGCGATAGAAAACAACTGACCAAATGCTACAGTGATGTTCGCTTCCAATAACTTCTGATAAATCGCTTTTCCGCACTTTGTTTTCGGCAGTTCTATCCAAAGAAAATAGCCGCCTTCCGGTTGCGTGTAACGAATCGATTGGGGAAAGTACTTATCAACCAGTTCAATAAACGCCAATTGCCGCTGCTCAAGATTCTTTCGCAGTTTTCTAAGATGGCTATCATAACTATCGTTTTGCAAGTAATGCGCGATACCCTGCTGGATTGGTGCACTGCCTGACAACGTCGAGATAAGTTGCAGCTTTTGAAGTTGCTCATTGAAGCGTTTGTTTACCACCCAGCCCAGCCTATAGCCAGGGCAAAGGCTTTTTGAAAATGATCCACAATGCAACACGCGCTCTTGTGTATCAAAAGCTTTAAGTGAGCTTGGCTTTTTTTCAGAAAAATAAAGCTCTGAATACACATCATCTTCGATCAAGTACACATCGTATTTTTCAGCCAGTTCGACGATACGTTGCTTCTGCCCGTCACTTAATAAGGTTCCTGTTGGATTGTGAAAGTTAGTCATTAACCAACATGCGCGAACATCATTGCCGGCAAAAGTCGCTTCAATTTGATCCACTGAATGTCCAGTTAACGGATCCACCGTTATTTCTATCGCCTTTAGACCTAAACGTTCAATCGCTTGAAGTGCGCCATAAAACGTCGGTGATTCAACTACAACAGTATCTCCAGGCTGGGTCACGGCCTGAAGGCTCAAATTCAATGCTTCTAATGCGCCAGAAGTAACGACAATATCATCATGGGTAAACACCATACCTTGTTGGATGTACCGTTGAGCAATCAAACGGCGTAGAGACTCACAGCCCGGCGGCAAGTTATCCAATAACGTCTCTGCCCCCATCTTCCTGCCTGAGCTGGCTAGGTTGCGGTTTAGCGCTTCTAATGGGAACAATGCTGGGTCTGGAAACGCGGAGCCAAACTTCACCGCATTCGATGAGGCCTGATTTTTGAGGTAGTCGTAAAGTTCATCGTTGATGCTAGAGCGATAAACGGAAGTGGCTGGAGAACTCGGTTCGAAGCGGTCCAACTCCGCAGTCACAAAGTATCCAGACTGAGGTTTCGCTGCGACCCAACCTTGTGCTTCGAGCAGCTGATAAGCTTGTAATACCGTACCTGCGCTGACAGAATGGTTTCGGCTTGTTACACGCACTGATGGCAGCTTTTCCCCTGCTCTCCATGTATTTTGCTGAATCTGCGTTTTGAACAGCTCAGCCAGTTGACGGTATCGGTTCATGTTTCCCTCATTTCACTTACAGCCGCACCATAGCATACTTCGCGCCAGCATTCTGATATGGGAGTATTCAATTTAGCAACGTAATTTATCAAGCTTATCAATAGATATTTCAGCCACGAAGTGAGCGTTTATATCCCATACTTTGACTGTTACACACATATTGCCTCACATCTTTGCAATACCTAAAAGCAAGGTTTTACGTTGGACTGAGTGCGTTAAACTCACTTCGAGCTACGGTCTTTAAATCAGGAGGAAGCGATGAAAGTTTTTACAATGGACGATCTCTCGTATCGCGGAAAACATAAAGGTGTACATAGTTGGGACCATCCTGGCAGTACCACCCCTTATTATTGGCATCCTGATTGGCTGCATATCGCTGAAGATGCTTTGGGTGAACACAAAAAGGCTGACCTTGAAGTCCCTGATGGAGAAACAGCGACAGAAGAGCATGCAAAAGCGGCGATTCTCAAACACTTGAATGACAAGTAGTTTAGGCTCTATCACCGTTCAAGAATAGCATTAGGTAGGCGAATCCATCGTTGTATGCTTTAAACACAAATAAAGCTAAAACCTGCTAAATAGTAAATTCTTCTGAATGAGAAGTACGCACCTTCTATAGCGTTCAAAGGGCAAAATAAGTCGATTGTTATCACATTAATTTTCATTACATCTGTTACATTTAAATAGTAATGGTGATGCACACCTCAACTCATGGATTATGAGAGAAAACAATAATGGCGAAATACAACGAAGAAGATATTAAATACAAAGGTGAATCCAACGGCGTACATTCTTGGAGCTCTCCTTCCGGCCAACCTTATTACTGGCATCCAGATTGGTTACACGTTGCAGAAGATGCGACGGGTACGCATCCGAAGCAAAAACTTGAAGTTGAAAAGACAGAAGTACCAACCGAAAAGCACGCGTTAAAAGCGATCTTAAAGCATATGAATGACTGGGCGACTGAAAAGCTTTCTTCTAACCCTGACATCGAAACCAATGCGGTTGAGTCGGAAATCAATCTGAAGAAATAACCCCAACCGATATCCATACTTCTAACAGTAAACGCTCCACCTTTGGTGGGGCGTTTTTGTCTCAACAAATCCTCACTAGACAACTATAAACGCGTTAACGCAAAGCACTGAATTGAAACGATTGGGATGTGTGCAAAACTTCTCCAACCATGGCATAAATGCCCTTCAAACTCTGTGCCTACCAAACGTTTTCATGGCAAAAACTTTAGTTATGTTAGAATTCTGTTTCAAATCGCAACTTTTTTAGGTTTTCTTTTCAGTAACGGTTGTAACCAATATTGCTGAAAGGTATAAATGTTAGCACACCCCTTCGATTAACATGGATGAAGATTATGTTTGAAAAAGTAGTTGCCGCTCCGGCTGACCCTATTCTTGGCCTTACTGAAGAGTTTAAAAAAGATGCTCGCGCAGACAAAATTAACCTTGGCGTAGGTATTTACAAAAACGAGCAAGGCGAAACTCCCGTTCTTGCGACAGTAAAGAAAGCTGAAGCAGCACTTGTTGAAACTGAAAAAACCAAATCTTACCTAACCATCGAAGGCACAGCAGAGTACGGCATTGCAGTGCAAAAACTGCTTTTCGGCTCTGATGCAGAAATTGTAAACGAAAAACGCGCTAAAACAGCGCAAGCTCCGGGTGGTACTGGTGCACTACGTGTTGCCGGCGAGTTCATTAAACGTCAACTAGGCGATGTAAAGATCTGGATCAGCAACCCAACTTGGGCGAACCACAACGGCGTATTTACTGCTGCTGGTATCGAAACGGCACAATACAGCTACTACAATGCTGAAACAAAAGACAAAGACTTCGATGCGATGCTAAATGATCTGCAATCTGCGTCTGAAGGCGACATCGTGCTTCTACACGGCTGCTGTCACAACCCTACAGGGATCGATCCTACGGCTGAAGAATGGGAAACATTGGCGAAACTTATCGCAGAGAAGAAATTGCTTCCTCTGTTCGACTTCGCCTACCAAGGCTTTGCTAAAGGTGTGGAAGAAGATGCTGCAGGTCTTCGTACTTTTGCTAAATACAACAAAGAAATCCTAGTCGCGAGCTCTTTCTCGAAAAACTTTGGCCTATACAATGAACGCGTAGGTGCCTTCACGTTAGTAGCAGAGTCAGAAGAAGTCGCAACAACCGCATTTTCTCAAGTTAAAGCCATTATTCGCTCTATCTACTCTAACCCACCTGCACACGGCAGCGCTGTCGTGACTCACATTCTTGGCAACGCCGAAATGCGTGCGGAATGGGAAGCTGAAGTAGCAGAAATGCGTGACCGCATTCAAGAAATGCGTGAACTATTTGTAGCGACACTAAAAGCAGAGGGTGTGGACGCAGACTTTAGTTTCATCGAACGTCAAAATGGTATGTTCTCTTTCTCTGGTCTTTCTAAAGAGCAAGTTAACCGCCTTAAAGAAGAGTTCGGTATTTACATTGTCGGTTCTGGCCGAATCAGTGTTGCTGGTATGACGAAGTCAAATATGGGCCCTCTGTGTAAAGGCATTGCAGCGGTTTTATAATCGACTGTCGCATACTTTATTAAAAGGAAAGGTCAGCATAAGCTGACCTTTTTTGTTTTAACTTAACGCCAAAAACGAACCCGTCCGATCTAGTAGACAAACTTCAAACTCAGCCCTACTTCATTGACGTAATCTGAGCTTTCACCGCTGTAATCAGTATCTCTAAACTGATAAAAAAGACCAGTGCCGATGACTTTATGCCATTGGTAGTTAAGACCGATCTTAAAATTGTTCTCATCAACGATATCACTACGGTTCAACTCCACTTCAGCTGTCGCAATAAGCTTTTCACTGAGCAAGTAATTCACCCCAACAGTTACAGCTTGAATCAATTCGCTATCGGAAGACAACGTATTATCCGTTTTGTCGTCCGTCGCTTTCGCTTTGATTGCGCCTATTCCATATAGCCCGTAGATATCGAATTGCTCTGTAACTCCATAACGGTAACCACCACCAAACAAAAGGCGGTCAATGCGAAGAGTAAAATCATCCGGATGGAAAAACTGCGCTGAGTAATCAACATTAAACAACCAGTTCTCAGTAAACAAATAGTTACCACCGAGTCCAACTGTGGTCGCATTAGAGTTATCTAACCATTCTTCGTTTGTCGTTCCGGCACCAACATCCAAATGAATGTGTTCGTACCCAAATTTTTCTGCTTGGTGCATGACCGCTGCGCTTGATATCGCCGGCAAAGCAGCTAAAGAAACAAGCAATAAATTTCTCACCATTCGACTTCCTTTCATGAGAATTATCTAAACACTGTATTCCATCGCCTGAGCTACTTGGCTCAAGAAGAATAGCTTAATCTAAAGACGTGATAACGATCTGAAACAGCCAAAGAGCTAATCAGTCATCACGAAGAAAACATATCGACGACGTCTTTTTCAATTGAGGTGACCATATAGTAGTAAAAATGAAGCTCCCTTATCGTGCGATATGTCAGAATCTTATGACTGAGCACGAAAATCGCGGTTCAGATAAGACTCTGTTTTAAAACTAAGTTAAGATTACTTTATTATTTGCGAACTAAAAGGCGCCTTCGATGGATGCAGAACTTCTCGAGATTTACAACTTTCTCGCCAAGTATCCCCCGTTCAATGAACTCCCTGAAGAAACACTAAACAAGGTGACAGAGAGTGTCGAAATCTCGTACTACCGAGAAGATACCCCCATCATCCATTTTGGAGACTATATCCAAGATTTATACGTGGTGCGAAGCGGTGTTGTTGAAGTTTATCGACGCAAAGGTGAGCTGTATAACCGCCTTGACGAAGGTGACCTATTTGGCCAGATGGGCATGCTCACCAATAACAAAGTCCGCTTTCCGGTAAAAGCCATTGAGGATACCCTGCTCTACTGTATTCCTGGTGACATTTTCCAAGAAATTTACGATAACTTTGATTCCTTTGCGGATTTTGTTGAAGTTGAAAATAGCGCTCGTTTACGCCAAGCCATTTCAGAAAACAAAGACGCCAATGACCTGACGACGTCGAAAGTGAAAACCTTGCTGACTGGCGATGCTCATACGATTGATCGTGGTCAGACAATCCAGCAAGCCGCGCAGCAAATGGCGAATGACAACGTATCGGCTTTACTTATCGTCGACCCAGATTTCGTTCGTGACGAAGACGATCCACAGTCCCCAGTACTTGGTATCATTACTGACCGTGACTTGTGTACCCGTGTGTTAGCTGAAGGTTTGTCCCCACAGGACGATGTGTCCAGTGTGATGACCACGGAGGTCATGTCTCTTGACCACAACGCTTACATCTATGAAGCAATGTTAACGATGCTGCGTTACAACGTACATCACCTACCAGTGGTAAAAAACCAATTACCAATCGGTATTATCGAAACAACCGACATTGTTCGTTATGAATCTCAGAATTCGTTGTTGTTGGTGAGTAGTATTTTCCAACAACAGACTATCGAAGATTTAGCCGTTGTTGCCGAAGAAGTGAAAAGCAGCTTCGTGCGTCTGGTCAATGAAGATGCCAACTCTCACATGGTGGGTAGCGCGATGTCGGTCATTGGCCGAAGCTTCAAACAGCGTCTGCTAGAAATGGCAGAAGAAGAGCTTGGCCCACCGCCAATTCCTTATTGTTTCCTTGCACTTGGCTCAATGGGGCGAGATGAGCAACTGTTGGTGACTGACCAAGATAACGCCATCATTCTAGATGAGACCTATCAAGAAGAGAAACATGGTAAATACTTCGAAGCCCTAGCAAAATACGTCAGCGATGGGTTAGATGCCTGTGGCTACAAATATTGCACAGGTGATATTATGGCAACCAACCCACTATGGCGCATGACTCGTTCAGAGTGGGAAGAGTGTTTTGCTGACTGGATTGATAACCCGAACCCGAAAGCACTACTCAACGCCTCCATCTTTTTCGACTTGGATGGTGTCTATGGCCGCTTAAAATGGGCAGAACAGTTAACTAGCTTTATTGTTCGTCGCGCTCGAAAGAACAACCGCTTCTTAGCGTGTTTGGCTCGTAACGCACTAAACAGAACACCACCTCTAGGCTTCTTTAAAGACTTCGTGATGGAAAAAGATGGCAGACACAACAACTCCATCAACCTCAAACGTCGCGGTACTGCTCCTCTGGTCGACTTAATTCGTGTTCACTCTCTGGCAGTTGGCTCACGTGCACAGAACTCGTTTGAGCGTCTCGACGACATCATTGACGCTGGCATTTTGCCAAAAGGTCGAGCACAAGACTTAAAAGACGCGTTAGAGTTTATTTCCATGGTGCGTATTCGTCACCAAGCGACGGATGTGGAACTAGGCATTGATCCTGATAACAATATCGAACCAGAAAACCTCTCTGAGTTTGAACGTCGCAACCTAAAGGATGCATTCCAGATCCTAAGCAATGGTCAAAATTTCCTTAAGTTCCGCTACCAAGCGAACAAGAGCTTTAAGTGAGGTTTAGCATGATTAAAAAGCTCTTTCAGAAGCCAACCATTCAGTGGCCAACGAAGTTTGAACAAAAGCTGGAGATGGCGAAGGATGAGAATTTAATTGCGTTTTATAGCAACAAGCCGCCTGCTCCAGAAACACCGTTATCTGAGGTGGAGTTCGTGGCGTTAGATTTCGAAACGACGGGTTTGAATCCTGAAAAACATGACATCATTACTATTGGTTTAGTGCCGTTTAACCTGAAGCGAATTTTCCTACGTAACTCGCGTCATTGGAAGGTACGTCCACAGCGTGCACTCGATGAAGACTCAGTCATTATACACGGTATTACTCACAGCGAATTGATCGATGCGCCTGACTTAGGCGATATCTTAAGCGAGCTGCTACCATGCTTAAGCGGGAAAATCATTGTTGTTCATTACCGTCGTATCGAGAGAGAGTTTCTGGATAAAGCGCTCAAAAGCCGTTTAGGGGAAGGTATTGAGTTTCCTGTTTTAGATACGCTGCACCTTGAAGAAACGATTCAACAGAAACGTTCAGGCTCTCTCTGGGAGCGTTTAAAAGGGAAAAAACCAGAATCGGTTCGGCTAGCGCAATCTCGACGCCGTTATGGGCTGCCAGACTATACGCCTCACCATGCATTAACCGATGCAATTGCTACCGCAGAGCTACTGCAAGCGCAAATCGCCCATCATTACAGTGAAGAGCAACCCATCAGTGAGTTCTGGCTGTAATATACTTCACGCTTAATAGCGATCAAAAAAGGAGCCAGATGGCTCCTTTTTTACTTAGGTTGAGACAAGATTACAGCTTAAAGCGTTGAATCTCTTGTTCAAGTTCGTGTGATAGCTCAGACAGGTGAGCAGCTTGTTCTGCTGCTTGATGAGCTTCGACTGACAGCTCGTTAGACACGTCACGAATACCTTCAGTGTTACGAGTGATCTCAGTGGTTACCGATGCTTGCTCTTCTGCTGCTGAAGCAATCTGCGTTGCCATATCACTGATACGCTCAACAGCAGTGTGGATTTGCGTCAAGCTCGCTGCAGCCGCATTGGCATCATCAACACTGGTATCAGCTAGACGACGACTGTCACCCATAATACCGACCGCTTTGGCTGTTGTGCCTTGTAGCATCTCGATAGTTTCTTGAATCTCTTGCGTTGAAGCATGAGTACGTTGGCTCAATACGCGGACTTCATCTGCAACCACAGCAAAACCACGACCTTGCTCACCTGCACGTGCCGCTTCGATCGCCGCGTTCAGTGCAAGTAGGTTCGTTTGCTCTGCAATGCCTTGAATCGTTGATAGAATCGTATTGATGCTATTTCCGTGTGCTTCTAGCTCTTGAATCACATCAGTAGCAACTTGAACTTCTTGCGCTAAGTTCTGAATAGAGCCTTGCGTTTGAGTTACTTGGCTAGAACCATGTGAACAAGCTTGAACCGCTTCTTCTGAGTTACTTGCCGTGCTATCAGCATTACCTGCAATTTCTTGTGTCGCTGCTGCCATTTCGTTCACAGCCGTCGCCACCATGTTGATTTCATCTTGCTGGTAAGAGATACGCTGACTACGCTCCTCAGCTTGCTGTGCTGTCGTGCGTGCTTGCTCTGAAAGCGCAGAAGATACGTGGCTAAGCTTAGTAACCATTGTGTGCATGTTGCCAACAAAACGGTTGAAGTTTTCCGCCAGTTTACCTACTTCATCATCACTGCGTGGTTCTAGGCGTTGCGTTAAGTCACCTTCGCCAGATGCAATTTCTTCCAGTGCATTTGATACGCGGTTCAAGTCACGGAACAAGAAACCAACTAGCCAAGAAACTGCAAGAATAACCACAATCGTGATCGCCACAGCAGTGAACAATAGATCTCGTAGCAATACCGCATGACCTGCTTCTTCTGTTGCGCGATCCATTTCAATCGCAAACATCCAATGCGTACCAGGAACTTTATTGAAGTAGTAAAGCTTCTCTTTTCCTTTGATTACCGTATCTTCGATACGACCTTCATCGGCGGCGCGCTCAATTGCCTCTTCTGAAAAATCTTTTAGAACACTGGTGATAGGCTTAAGCGTCAAGCTTTTATCTGGATGCGCTAAGAAGGTGCCTTCATTCATGTCGATTAGCATCGCATGCGCGTTTTCACCTGCATCTAAGTTAATCACATCGCTGATAAGCTGATCGATCAGTACGTCCGCACCAACAACACCAACAAACTGACCATTTTTCATTACTGGCTCAGCAATGGTCACAAGTAGTGCATTCGTGATTGCGTCTTGATATGCGGCTGTGATGATTTGCTTACCCGCGGCATCAGCATCCTTGTACCAAGGACGTGTGCGAGGGTCATAATCAGCACGGTTACGCTCCGGATGAGAGCGGTACATATCACCGTTTGGTGTACCAAGGAAGATGTCATCGAAGCCACCAGCCTTGCGAGCTTGTTGTAGGAAAGGAACAACGTCTTGCTCGGTCGAGTAGTCGTTGAACGCAGTGGCAATATCTTTACGGATATTGACCCAATCAGAAATTCCCTCTGACGCAGTAGTACTAAGACTTTGCGCACGTGAATAGACACCTGAACGAGTCTGATCAAATAATTGACCAGCCGACAACCAAGTAAGTGCTGTTGCCATCACAACAACAGCAGAAAGGCTTGCGCCTATAAGCTTTTGTTTTAATGATAATTTCATATTTATAGTTTTTTGAGTTGGGAGAACAGTTAAGGTGCATGAATATTACACACTTTTTTACGACTATTCACTAATTTTTAAAAAACAAAATAGCACATTAACTCTTTGTAAAATATGAACTTTCATGTGTCATTTTTTTGTCTCGAGCGTCATAAAAACCGCGCAAAAAAAGCCAGCAAATTGCTGGCCTTTTGATTCATTGTTAGTCAGACGGTTTTATAAAATGCCGAATTACTGACGCTCTGTTCTCATACCCATCAATAAGCTCACACACATTGCAAGCAGAATGAAGGTAAATGGCAGTGCTGTAGAAATGGCACCGGCCTGAAGAGCTTGAACCGCCTCGGAGCCACCAATCCATAGCAGAGCAACCGCAATTGCACCTTCCATGAATGCCCAGAAGACACGTTGAAGTACAGGTGCATCGACTTTACCACCTGCCGTGATACTGTCGATAACAAGTGAACCAGAGTCAGAAGACGTAATGAAGAACACAAGTACCAGCACAACAGCGATGATAGAAAGCATGCTACCAAATGGAAGAACATCAAACATTTGGAACATAGCAAGTGATACGTCAGTCAAGCCATTTGTGCCCAGCTCACCTACTTTATCAACAACTTGCTCGATCGCCAGGCCACCAAATACAGACATCCAAACAACGGTAACCGCCGTTGGAACCAGCAAAACTGCTGTGATGAACTCGCGAACGGTACGGCCACGAGAAACACGCGCGATGAACATGCCTACGAATGGCGACCATGAAATCCACCAAGCCCAGTAGAACACTGTCCAGCCTTGGAACCAAGCTTCGTCCGTACGACCAAACGGGTTACTTAGTGGGATGATATTCTCTACATATGCCATAAGTGTGGTTGGAATCGAGCCTAGGCTCGCCGCCCAACCGATAAGACCAACAAGGAGAAGTAGCAAAAACGCCACAACCATGTTGATGTTACTAATGACTTTAACACCACCATCGATGCCGCGTACGACTGAAACAACAGCAAGTAAAGTCACCACGGTAATAACGACGATTTGCAGACCTAGGCCTGGCTCAACACCAAATACGTGATGAATACCACTTGCTGCTTGCTGCGCACCTAGACCTAGGGATGTAGCAAGACCAAATAAAGTCGCAAGCACAGCCAGAATGTCCACAATGTGGCCAGCCCAACCCCATGCACGATCACCCAGAAGTGGGTAGAAGATCGAACGCATAGATAGCGGTAAACCTTTGTTGTAGGCAAAGAATGCTAAAGAAAGTGCTACAACACCGTAAATTGCCCATGGGTGAAGGCCCCAGTGGAACATCGTTGCACCCAGTGCCAATCTCGCGGCTTCTGGTGTATTTGCCTCAACACCAAGTGGCGTTTCATACCAACCGGTGAAGTAAGCGACAGGTTCTGCAACACTCCAGAACATTAAACCGATACCCATACCAGCTGCAAATAGCATTGCAAGCCATGACATAAACGAGTAATCGGCAACAGCGTCTTTACCACCTAGTCGGATCTTACCCATTGGTGAGACGATAAGCGCCAAACAGAAAATAACGAAAATGTTACCTGCAATAATGAACAACCAATCGAATGAACCAATAATTTTCCACTTCAGCCCATCAAGTGCCGTCTTTGCGGTATGTGCATCTAGAACTAATGCAGCGACAAGAAACAGCGCAATTAAACCTGCACTAATACCAAAAACTGGGTTATGAACATCAAAACCCCATTTTTGAACGTTGTCCTGACCTACCGTATAGTCGGTACTATCGATACTGTACTTATCTATACCCTTTGTCATCGTTCCTCTCTATTTTTGTAGTGTTTTTACGTACCAAACAAAAAAATCTTTCGAACACGATACGTTTTGCATTCCGTGAAGGCGCAAGATCCTATCATTTGACACGTTTTTGTCTATCTTTTTGCTATTAAAAAATCCAATAACTTACTTTTCACTGTGTGATTACGGCCTTTGATAGAACAAATCACTACTACAATAGTTAGACCACAAACATTTATTGCTATAATAATTTTAGCTCTTCTTATTTTGTCGAAAAGGCGCGACAAAATGGTATTGAGGACACGGCGTAAAATTGTAGGGGTAATTTTTGATTTCCCCCCTTTAAATAAGGGCGCATTTAAGTTAGTGTCGCCTCGATAAATGTTCCCTACAGACTGGATGAATAAATTGGAAAAGTACGAAGAAGTATTGGTCTCGATTCGTCAGATCATCCGCGCTATTGATTTACATTCTAAAAAGCTGAGCAAAGAGTCTGGATTGACTGCTCCACAGTTGATTTTGATGCGCGCTATCAATGACTTAGATAACGTGACGATTAAACAGTTGTCTAGCCACACTAACATGAGCCAAGCGACCGCAACGACCATTCTAGATAGACTAGAACGAGGCCAGTTTGTTGAGCGTCAGCGCAGTGTTCAAGACAAGCGTAAAGTGCATGCTGTACTTACGAGCAAGGGCCAAGAAGCTTTAAAACAAGCACCAACGCCGCTGCAAGAGCACTTCATTAATCGATTCCAAAAATTGGAAGAATGGGAGCAATCCCTTCTACTATCTTCCGTTCAACGCATCTCGACGATGATGAATGCAGAGGACATCGATGTTGCTCCAATGCTAGAGCTTGGTAGCATTACCAAAGCCGATTAGTTTCGCTCCCACGTGCTCGCTTTTTGCGGGCACTACTCTCCTACTCAGTCAACCCAGTTTCAAACGCATATTTTGCTAACTCTGCCGTCGAATGTAAGTCCAACTTGTGCTTAATGTTATGGCGATGCGTCTCTACCGTTCGATAACTAATATTGAGTAAAGTGGCGATTTTCTTGCTGCTGTTTCCTTGAGCAACCAATTTAAGTACCGCTTCTTCCCTGCGGCTGAGAGGATTCGTTTTTTGCGTGGCAGGCACCACTTCTTGGGTAAAGAGTGTTTGTGTGACGGACTCACAGAAATACGTCGAGCCTTGGTTCACCGTTTTTATTGCTTGCACCATTTTCTCGGCCGAGATTTCCTTGAGCATATATCCTACGGCACCAGCTTGCATGACCTTCATGATGTACTCGCGATTATCGTGCATGGTCAACATAAGTATTTTGCTCTCTGGACGCGCTTCTTTAATTACACCTGTCGCTTCAATACCGTTCATTATTGGCATGCTGATATCCATCAATATGACGTCCGGTTGCAAGTGCTTTGCGACCTCTATCGCTTCCAAGCCATTACTTGCTGTACCCACCACTTCGATGTCAGGCTCTAACTCCAAACGAGCCATGAAGCCATCCAATACTACTTGATGATCATCGACAATCACTACACTAATCGGTTTATCCATAAACTATTTCATCCAAATTAAGCAGCACAGTAATCTCTGTTCCCAAGCCAAGCTCACTCATTAGCTCAAATTCACCACCGATGAACTCTACACGCTCTTGCATGTTCCTTAACCCAATCCCTTGTTGGTGCACTGCATGGTTAACCACAAATCCAACCCCATCGTCACGTATGAGTAATTGCAGCATATTGCCCATTTTTTGCAAAGTAACCGTTACTTTTTTCGCTCGCGCATGTTTTTCAATGTTATTCAAAGACTCCTGAGCGACGCGATATAGCGTCGTTGCGACTTCCGAAGTCAGTTTGTGCTGCTGAGTATCGAAATTGCTCTCGATATCAATCCCAGAATGGGAATGAAAATCCTGTAGCAAGGTCGTCAGTGCTGCTTCTAAACCGATATCATCGAGGGCGCTTGGACGGAGCTGATGAGAAATATGCCGCACCTCATTTATCGCGGTGACGAGCGATCGTTGTGATTTATCTAAGTGGGATTTGAGTTTTTCGTCTTCAAGTCTATGACTCATTAAGTCTAAATGACATTTACTGGAGACTAACAACTGATTGATTCCATCGTGCAGTTCTCGCGCTAAATGCTTTTTCTCATCTTCTTGGAACATCACGGTTTTATGTGCCAATTCTTTCAGGTTCTTATCAGCGAGGCGATGCTCGTGCAGATTGATCGCCAAAGTGAGAACAATGATTACAGCAACGGTCACCGCTAAGATCACGACGACTGAGAAAAATGTCGTTTCGATATTTTTGTTCACTGCCGCGCGCATATTGGCGACTTCTCGGCTGACATCCTCAATATACAGCCCAGTCCCTATCATCCATTCCCACTTATCGAGCCATGCAGCGTAACTAAGCTTAGGGACAACTTCACCTGTAGATGGCTTTTGCCACAGGTACTGATGAAATCCACCACCTGATTGCGCTTGATACAATAAAGCTTCGATTAAGCGATCGCCATTTTCGTCTTCAAGATAGAGTAAGTTTTCCCCGACAAGCTCCGGAAGAACTGGGTGTACAAGGTTGGTACCATATTTATCATAAGCAAAAAAATAGCCGTCCGACCCATAACTCAAACGATTTAAAATCGCTTTCACACGCGTTTTGGCAACACTCTCTTCTAAAGTCGGATCGTTGTAGATGTAAGAAATGGAGTCAAAAGCGACGTCGACCGTATCTTTCAGCGCCGCTTCTTTTGATTGGATCAAGTTTTGATGAAAGATCTCCACCTCCCTTTTGCCAAGGGTCTTGGTTTGATAGATAGAGATCCAGCTGATACTCGCTGACACCAATACCACGGGTATCAGTGTCAGCAGAATTAACTTTGCTTTGAGAGGCATCCCTTCCCTCCATGAAACGCTGCCTTTACAGCTTACTATCTTAGCAGTACAAACGAATCGATTGTGTCTGCATAGACATAATTAACAGCTTAACAACTTGTCTCAAAAGGTAAAAACTCTCAGTTCACAAAATCTCTTTATTATCGAGTGATTAACTCATACCGTAAAAACCTGGGAAAAACAGCAAAGACGCCAACACAACAATCTGAATCGCGATGAATGGCATCACACCTTTGTAGATATCTCGCGTAGTAACCCCTGCTGGAGCGACACCTTTTAGATAGAACAAACTAAAGCCAAATGGCGGTGTGAGGAACGACGTCTGTAAGTTCATCGCAATAAGAATCGCAAACCACGTCATATTAATGCCCATCAATTCAGCGACTGGCGCAATAATTGGCACGATGATAAAACAGATTTCAACGAAGTCGATAAAGAAACCTAAAATCAGAATCACCACCATGGTAATAATAAGGAATCCCCACTTTTCACCCGGCAGTTCTAACATCCACTCTTCAACTAAATAATCACCACCAGTGTAGGTAAATGCCATTGAAAAGGCGGTCGCACCAAGTAAGATCGCAAAGACCATTGCGGTTACTTTAACTGTCTCTTTTGATGCATCATAAATCATCGACCAACTAAACTGTTTATACAATAGTGATAAAATTATCGCACCTGCACCGCCCAGTGCCGCTGACTCTGTTGGTGTTGCAATCCCTGCAAAGATGGAGCCCAATACCACGATGATCAATGCTAAAGGTGGCAATACAGCTTTCAGTGCGGTGAGCACTTCTTGTTTACGACTGATCGACTCATCGCGCTCTATCGCCTGTGCGGCTTGAGGGTTCAACTTCGCGTAGATGAGAATATAGATCACATAGGCGCCAACAAGTGTAATACCGGGCCAGATCGCAGCTTGAAATAGGTCCCCTACCGGTACGCCAAGTACATCACCCAACAAGATCAACACGATAGAAGGTGGGATAATTTGGCCCAACGTGCCAGACGCACAAATAGTCCCACACGCTAGACCTTTGTCGTAATTGTACTTGAGCATCACAGGAAGAGATATTAAGCCCATCGCAACAACTGATGCGCCTACCACACCCGTTGAAGCTGCAAGCAATGCGCCAACTAACACGGTAGAAATAGCGATACCACCGCGAACGCCACCGAACAAACGCCCCATTGATTCTAGTAGCTGTTCAGCAAGCTTCGTTTTCTGTAGCACTAGCCCCATAAAAACGAACAGCGGTACGGCCATTAGCACCGTATTTTCCATAATGGACTGAATTCGATACGGCATAAAAGCAAACATCTCGATGCCTTCAGCCCAAACACCAAAAATCAGCGCGATACCACCAAAAGTAAAGGCAACGGGAAATCCCAATAGAAGCGCAAAGAGCGCAACAAAAAACATCACTATACCGATCATAATGACTTCCTTTTACGACTTACCGTTATTACCGGCATAGATGAGATGAGGGTTGACAATTTTGTTGATTGAATGAAGTAACAATCCAATACCACTCACCGCCATAAAGAAAAATGACAGCGGAATCATCGCTTTGATAATCCAACGATATGGTAAGCCACCTGGGTCACCAGACGTCTCGCCTAACGCGTAACTCTCCTTGGCGAAATCAATACCAAACCAAGCTACCAGTAGGCAAAAAGGGAATAAGAAAAATAGTGTGCCTATGATGTCGATGATGGATTGTGCTTTGTAAGATAAGCGTTCATAAAAAATGTCGACGCGAACATGGCCACCGGACTTAATTGCGTAAGGCACACCAAGCAAGAACACGGCAGAGAATAGATGCCATTCCATTTCTTGGAATGCGATAGACACATCATTAAACACGTAACGCATGACAACGTCGTACACAACGTTTGCTAACAACAAAATAAACAGGATGCTGGATAACCATCCGAGAAAATCGCTAAAGCGGTTAAATAATCGCTCAATATAAATAAGACTTCTCATTCCGAACTCCGTGGAACGTTTAGATGCGCTCCGCTATAGTGCGGAGCATTCATTATGAAGTTTTCTTGGGCTTCGATAGCAGGCTAAACCTCTTGGCATCGCCTGCTTCATAACGTTATTGTTGAGCTTGACTGTTTAAGTACGCTCGGTGCGAAATATCTGACCATGGTCGAACTTGATTCATATAGTTCGCTTGTGACTCTTGAATCTCTTTCGCCAAAGCATCTTTTTCTGCATGTTCTTTCAACAAACGATCGTTTGCTTCTCGCAACGCAGCTACGACTTCAGGTGGGAAATCTTTTACTTCAACATTTGGGTATTCAGACTTAATAGATGCCCAGTTTTTGCCGCTTTCGTGTTTCGATTGCGTGTACATATCGTAAGCGGCCGTTTTCATGGCTACTTGCAAAATCGCTTTTAGATCATCAGGTAGACGGTTCCAGGTGCGCTTGTTAACGAGGAACTGAAGCTCAGTCGCTGGCTCATGCCAACCTGTGTAGTAGTAAGGCGCGATTTTGTGGAAGCCCATACGTAGATCCAGCGATGGACCAACCCATTCCAAGGCATCAATTGTGCGACGCTCTAGAGAAGTATATAGCTCACCAGGGGCGATATTCGTTGGCTTGGCACCTAACTCAGCCAAAATCTCACCAGCAAACCCTGGGATACGCATTTTCAAACCCTGTAAGTCCTCGACGGACTTGATCTCTTTTTGGAACCACCCGCCCATCTGAGTATCGGTATTACCGCCAGGGAAAGACATCAAGTTATGTGGAGAGTACACTTTTTCCATCAGCTCCATACCACCGCCGTAGTAAAACCATGCATACTGCTCAGTTGGCAACATACCGAAGGGCATAGAAGTGAAGTAAAGTGTGTTTGGAACCTTACCCTTCCAGTAATAAGACGCTGAGTGGCCCATGTCATACTGACCCGACTTAACCATATCAAACACCCCAAAAGGCGCTTTATGCTTGTTTGCGGAATCAATGCGGATTTGCAAACGTCCGTTGGACATCTCTTCCGCCATTTTGGCCATGTTTTTTGTGGTATCACCAAAAATTGGGAAATTAGGCCCCCAAGTTTCAGCAAGCTTTAAACGATAGACTTTTTCAGCAGCGTTTACAGAAGTCGCTGCGAGTGCCATCGCGGCAGCGACAGCGGTTGTTTTGAGCACTCGTTTTAAAGATTTTTGGATTAGACTCATCGTTCACGTCCTTTATCACCAAGGTTATTGTTGTCATCCATTTCATTAGGATTGGCTGTATTCGGTATAAAAGATGTAACAATGTTGTCTAATGCGAAATGGGCATGAACACGGAAGCGAGTAATTCATCAATAAGGCATTAGCCTAAGGTATTACGTACAAGTACGTAGGACAACCGTCATGACAAAAGACTGTTAATAGCAAAATCAATAAATTATATTTTTATCTATGAATAAAAATAAAAGACAATACGTACGTATTTTTCTGCCAAAAAATTTACATAGTATTTAAGAAAATGTGACAAACCACTTATTGGCAGTGTTAAAGTCAGTACTTAATGCATTATTTCCAATACCAAGATAAAAAAATACCTCGGCATCGGCCGAGGTATTCAATCTAGAACGGTAGCGGTAATTAAACTGCTTTGTAGATAACTTTGTTACCTGCTAACTGCTCTTTTTGAACTAGGTTTTCTTCAAGAAGCTTCTTTAGTGCGCCAGTAGCCCATGATGCCGCTTTAGTATCTTCTTGACCTGCAGCTAGACCGATGCCTTTAGGGTTAATACCTTCAGCATTCGCAATAACGATGTCTAATACTTGTTGTTGCTTAGGAGTAAGGGCAACATCAACTGTTTTCACTGCAGCTACTTTTTTATCAGCTACTACTTTCTCCGCAACAGCTTTTTCAGCAACAGAAGGTGCTACTGCTTTTTCCGCAACAGGCTTCACTGCTTTAGGTGCTGCAGCTAAGTTTGCTACTGTCGCTTTAATGCGTTTTTGCAGTTTCATCTGCACTTTACGCTTATGAGCAAGTCTCATTGAATATTTCTCCAGTTCACTGCATCTCAGCAGGGATGAAAATTTGAAGCGCGTTTTATACCAAAATTCACAAGCAATTTGTAGGTTTTAGCGGCGAAACGCGATGAAAAATGCGCTCAAAGCATAGAACGTCTACTATTTAATCAGATATTTTATGAACGGATTTATTGAATACTGGGTATAAAAACAGAGGTTTGTTTTATTTTAAATGCAAGTCAATGCACATAAAGCTGCCCACTCATTTTTGAACAAGTATTCGATGAGGTTATAAGCATGGAAACGCTGCACCTAACAAATTCACATTTCAAACCCAACTCCCCTATCAACAGAATACTTTTGTTGCTTGTTGCACTCATCACTTTGTTTTTGGTTGCCATTTCTCCGGGATGGAAGCAAGCCATGTTGTCGGTCATTTTGATGTCTGCAATCGTTGGTTTCGCCATCTTGATGATTAAGAAAAGCCAAGTCACTTTTACGCTGACAGCTTCTCACTTTCAGCAACACCTTTTTAAAGGAGGTTGGGTCGTCCGATGGCGAAATATTGAGTCAATCGGTATTTGTAGCTACCAACAGGAAGGGTGGCACCAACCGCTACCTTGGATCGGTATTCGTCTAAAACACTACTCACCCTACTTAAATTCAATCTGCCCTCGTATAGCGACAGAAATTCTCCTCAGCCAGCGAGCACTGCTTTACTTAGGCGCGAAACAAAATCAGTGTGAAGATAAGTTTGAGGATATGGTGCTTGACCCTAAACCGTATATAAACAGAGATGGGATTGAGTACAAAGGTTTGTTAGCGATGCTCGCCAACCGGATGAAGTATCAGAGAGGTTTCTACGGCTACGATCTATTTATATCAGCAAGTGATCTAGATCGTGAGGCTGAGGATTTTGTGGGACTGACTCGGCGATACTTAGCTGCCGCCGAGCCAGAATAATGCTTAGTACACGCACTTTTAGTAAAGCGGCATCTCGTCAGCAACGAACGGGTTAGTTTTACGCTCATGACCGAAAGTCGATTGAGGGCCGTGACCAGGGACAAACGTGACATCATTGCCTAAAGGCCACAATTTCTCTTTGATAGAGCTAATCAACGTATTGAAATCACCTTGTGGGAAGTCAGTTCGACCAATGCTACCGTTAAACAAAACGTCACCCACAAACGCTAAACGCGCTTCTTCACTGTAAAGCACAACGTGACCAGGTGTATGACCAGGTGTGTGGAATACGTTCAGCACTTGATTACCGAAAGTGACAGTGTCACCCTCATTTAGCCATTGGTGCGGTTCAAACGCTTCTGTCAGCGGGAAACCAAACATTTGGCTCTGACCTTCCAAACCTTGCAACCAGAAGTTATCTGCCTTGTGAGGACCAACAATCTCTGTACCGCCAAGCAGTGCAGACAGCGGCTCCGTGCCACCTACGTGGTCCAAGTGGCCGTGTGTTAGCACTAGGTTTACCACGTCAACACCCAGCTCTTTGATAAGCATAGCGAGCTGCTTTTCATCGCCGCCTGGGTCAACCACAATACCTTTCATGGTTTCGTCACACCAGACAATAGAACAGTTTTGAGAGAAAGATGTTACTGGAACAACTTGGTATTTCAGAGCCATAGATAACCTATACCGAATAAATTTGCATGAAAACTGCCGCAACTATGACACTAAGGCCTAGCGACTTCAAGCTTTGAACTGTGGGTAATCGACGACGTTCTGAGACTAGAAACCTTGTCTCAACTAGCACTACCAGGAACGAACAGCTCCCGTATCGATATGAACAAAGTTACTACCTGGATAATAACCCACGCCACCGGCTTTTAGGCTTAATGCAGCATCACGAACCGTTGAAAGCTTCACGCCGTCTAAACGAAAATCAATGGCCTTTCCTTCCATGTGCATGCTCTTTTTCGCTACACGAGAAGACCCGTTGCGCAGCGAGGCGTTAGTGGCAGGAGAACGGTAACCTGAAATGACGATCACCTCTGCTTCTGTACCAATTAACTTTTGAATTTGGCTTATTTGATCGAACAAGCGTCGATCCATCGGATGAACCTCATTCCGTCGATGGTCTCGACAAAACTCATTCAGCCTTTGAAGTTCATCATTAATGTATCGTTTTCCATCGAAATAGCATGTTTCGAGGATCTCTCCAGTATTAAGATTGTTCATCGCCAGCGCACGTGGCTCGTCAGGGAGTGAAGCCCAAGAAAATGATGGCAGGGCAGACGCCAACACCACACCACCAGCGGTCATTTTAAGGAAATCTCGGCGGGAAAAGTTACGACTTACCATTTCAAAATACAGTGCTCAACAACTAGACAAGTCGTGGACATTAACCAAACACATTTGTCACGTCAAATGCATAAAATGCTCCATCTTGATTTTCAGATGCAGTAATTATTGATTAATTATTGAACGAAAAGAGAATTCTTCGTTTTGTAAATTTTCCTTAAAGATTTCAACTGCGGTGATCGTACTTATAGATATCATCACGGTAGTAAAGCGTTCCCTCTTCCAACCATGCTGTTTGATAAATGATGTGTACTTGAATGCGCTCTCCCAAAGGAACTGACGTGTTAGACCGACGAGAACTTTCTCGCTTTTTCGCTAAACGTTCTTCCAGCCCCTGAGTTTTGAACAGAAGTTCTGCTAACTGGTCTGCATGTTCTACACGAACACATCCTGAGCTGAATGCGCGTCTGTCCTGTTCAAACAAGTTCTTACTTGGCGTGTCATGCAAATAAATAGCTTGTGGGTTAGGCATATTGAACTTGTACAATCCCAGTGCATTTTGTAAGCCCGACGCCTGTCGCATACGATAAGGAAATGTTCTCGGATTCACCGTTGCCCAATTGATGGTTGTAGGGTCAATAATTTCGTTCGAAGTCCAAGACCGAATGATTTGAATGTTATGGTTAATCAAATACATCGGATTACGTTTTACTTTAGGAATAATGTCTTTAACCATGATAGTCCAAGGCACGTTCCAAGTTGGGTTGAGAATAACTGAATCCAATGCCACCGACATGATGGGTGTTTTTCTTGATGCTCTCCCTACCACAACTTTAGACTCAAACAAGGGTTGACCGTCATGCCAATACGTGACTTCGTATCCAGGCACGTTAACAAAGACAACATTATCCCTTTCTTTCGACCAAATTCTTGAACGCTCAGAATTCAACGCCAGCAGATGCAATCGCTCTTGAGGAGAAAAGTTGATCCATCGAATGGTATTCGGGCCGATAACGCCATCTTCTTTCAAACCATGAATACGCTGGAACTCTTTTATCGCAAGCTCTAATTGTTCGTCATATTCTTCAGTGACTAAATCCAAGTAAGAAACATCTACGCCTACGATCTCCATTCGCTCAATCAATAGGGGTCTGTTTTCTAATATATCGCCAACACGTGCTAGCCCAGTTTGTTGATAGGCAGGATATTGGTACTGAGAATGTTCCGATAGCGAAGAATAGGCGGAGTAGAAAGCATCATCTGTTTGTAATGGAGACCGGAGACTTGCCAAAAACTGACCAAGTTTGCCAACCGTAATCTCATTACTCAAAACCGATAAAGTATCGATGCTAGGAGCGGGTAACGTAACATGAGCTTTGTCTGTAAATAGCCAATTAATCCCTTCTTCGGGGAGTTGCTCAAGATAACTAAGGTACATCAAGAGTGAATCTGTCATCACTAAATCGAAGTCGAGATTATCTCCCTGCCACCTTACTTGGTTTATCCGGTGAAGTTGATTTTCGAATTCGTCGGTGACATCCGCAAGTGCAACCAGGTTTACTTGAAAAAGAAACTGCTCAATATCACTTTCATTTTCCCAGTTCAAACGGTAATTGGTGCTTTGATACAGTTGATCAATCACCTCTGGATAATGGATCATTTTTTCTACAGACAGCTTTTGTACCGCTCCCTCTTGCTCGACTTGCGCTGAAGCTTCGAGAGAAACGACGGTGGAAAAGCTGCAAAACGGCACCAGAAGTGCCGTCATGATTAAAACCCTAGCAAACACTGAAATGATCCTTGCGCTACTTGCCATAATAAAAAGTATGGCAAATATCTCACAGCTTGCAGGTTTAAAATTAAGAATCTGATGCCGAAAACGACAACAAAACTCTCTATAAGTAATTACTCAATGATCTTTCTAGATAATTCTCGACCAATGGTTGTCCCATTGCACTCCGCTTGCGAAGGTACTTTTTGACTCCTCTGGTCTTTGCTCTACCACTTTTCCCGCCCCAGAGCTGACTCGGAACTCATCGCCATAAACCACAACACCAGAGGCGTCTGGTAACGCACTTAGCTCTACCAATTTGCCCGTAGATTTAGACCATATACCATAACAACTGCCCGGAGGCGAAGTGGCTAAGATCCATTCATCGGTTGCTGCAATACTCGCAACATAGTGATTGAAACGCGCCCACTCTTCAGGCTCAGCTTGAAGATCTTGCATTTCACCACCACGCGTGTGCATGGCGATCAAGGCTGGATACTCGTCCGGCTCACCACGATATTGCTGACCACAAAGCACGGTTTCCGCACCATCATGAGCTAAATGGCGAATACTCAACTTATGATCCGGTAAAGACACTTGATCCAATAGCTCCCCTTCCTGTGAAAGGTAACTCAGACTCGGTCTCATGCTATCAAGATTGAGAGGTTCACGGCCGTTGGTGTGTACGCCACCGACGCCAATCGCTAATGCGCCATCAGGCATCATGATCACTTCATGAGGACCAAGACCAAAACCCGTTAACTCATCGATCTTTTGATATTGCTTCTGCACATCATAAACACCAATGATCCCACGGCTTGTCCCCCTCTCCCCTTCTGTGGCAAATAGCAATGTGCCGTCACGGGAGTAAACACCATGTCCATAAAAATGACGATTTGGCGTTGCTAGTTGCAGTTTGATCATCTGCTCTGAGCGATAATCAAACACCATGAAGAAAGTACCAGGTCGACGACCAAAAACTACGGCGTGGCCTTGTTGGTTGGTTGCTACACCATGACCACGCTCAGGAATCGGCAATGAAGATAGCGGCATACCATGCTCATCCGCCACCACCGCTGCGAATTTATCTCGACCAATGATAGAACAGCCGATCAACGCAGGTTCACGTGAGCTTGTTGAAGCACAACCAAATGGCATCATAGGTATAGCCGCCCCGAATAGAGCGGCTTTCAGCAAGGTTCGGCGGGTTTGATCAGTCACCATCGGTTGCATTAAATCCTATAACTACGCCAAGCTCGATCGCCACTTCTTCGTGAATCAGGTACTTCAATTGCTCTAGCTTGTTGTATTGAGCGAGCACCATGCGATAGCCTTCTTTTGTTTGTAGTGCAGCAAACAAGCTCTTATCTTCAGGCCAAGTTTCTAGCGCCATTTCGAACTGATGAACGACACGGTCTGCGAGATCTGCATGGCCTTGCTCTCTAAGTAGCGCATCTAGACCATTTCCGTTAGCAAAGTACAACGCTTCCATCCCTTGAAGGTTGGCTTTTAAGTTTGAAAGCGAGGTCTCGGAACGCCACGATTCTGAGAAATACGGGCGAGGCTTACCAATCTTCGCTAGCGGTCGGCTCAACTTCTTCATGCTGTATTCAAGCTGATTCGATAGCAGTGAAATGTACTCAGATTCCCATTCTGTCATCTCTAGCGATTTCCAAGGGTTTTCTGCCCAAGAATCCGCGATGATCTGCGCTTTGTTATCGAGGTTTTCTGCAATCGAAATGCCTGTCGCACAGGTATTGCTGTTGCTAGATAAGGTCGACGCTTTATCGTAAAGCAGCCATTCCAGAGCCCCTAAACCTTGCACGGTGACACTTTGGGTGGAAATATCTTCTGCACTCCAAGCTTGATCAGATTTCGTCAGTACAGACATTTTACGACCAGTGGTATTCTTTTTATCTGGCCAAAACTGAACATTCCAGCTTTGCTCCAACGCCGTAGCAGGGCCACGTTCTTGACCTTGTAATGCCATCCACGCAAGCATCGTTTGATGCCATTGCTGTTTTACTTGTGCATCATCTTTCGACTCTGATGCGCAGTAATCCGCGAAGCGCTGTTCAAGTTCTGTGGTTTGCGCTAAAAACGTCTGAGCTGATTGAAACTCAACCTCGTACACGCTTTGAGAAATATGACTTGTACTCTCAGGCTTGGCTGAGCTCGAACCGATGGTCGATTGGCAACCAACCAAACTTAACGTTGCGGCAATCGCACTCACTAACAGTGTCTTTTTCATGGTTAGGTCCTTATAGAGAGTTCAGAAACGCAATGAGAGCATCACGTTCTTTTTTGTTCAGAGCTAAAACATTTTGTTTCGCCGTTTCAGCTTCGCCGCCGTGCCACAACACCGCTTCCATCAGGTTACGAGCGCGGCCATCATGTAGAAAGTAAGTGTGTCCGTTTACTTCTTCGGTATAACCAATGCCCCATAGCGGTGCCGTTCGCCATTCACGGCCGTTTGCTAAGTATTCCGGACGGTTATCGGCTAAGCCTTTACCCATGTCATGCAAAAGCATGTCGGTGTATGGGTGGATAAGCTGCTCAGAAAGCGCTGGTAACTCTGGTCGTTTCGCCGTTTTAACACTGGTCTTGTGGCAGCTTTCACAGCCAGACGCAGCAAAGATTTGCTGACCAAGTTTCACGTTAGGATCATTGACATTACGGCGAATAGGTACAGCTAAGTGCTGGCTGTAAAACTCTACGAAGTCGAGAATATTTTCACTCACTTCTGGTTTGCCGCCATTTGGCATGTCGTCACAAATGCTTTGTTTCGAGGTACAGTTTTCATTTGGGAATAAATGGCTCGTAAGACCCACATCACCATTAAATGCTGCTGCATTTTGCTGCATTAGCGTCGGTTGTCCTGCTTTCCAGCCAAAACGACCAATCGAGAAGTCGTCCTTCTCAATATCCCACACCTTATTGACTTTGCCTGAGATACCGTCTTTGTCGGCATCTTGTTCATCAGCCCAAGCAAGTAGCGTTTCGTCGGGAATACTCTCTAACAAACCAAGGCCGATCATTGGCGGTGCCACGCGTGCTGAGAACTCGGTATCAGGGTGCATATCGCCGTAACCCAGATCGGTAATGTTCAAATGAGGTTTTCTTAGCGTCACCGTCGTACCGTCTTTAAATTTCACTGGGACATCGGTGTAAGTGATTTCGATTTTGCCTTCTGGCGTTTGATCTTGCAGGGCGAAATCTTGAAGCTGGCCACCATAAGTCGGCTCAGGTATGCCGCCATCTTTGATGTAAGCTTTCTTTTGTTCTGGCGTCATCGCAGGAATGCTTAAGCGCACTAACATAGACACGGCATGTAAATCATCTTTCTCTGGCGGATGACCACGACCGTCTTTGATGTGACAATTCTGACAACCATTGGTGTTAAAAAGCGGGCCTAAGCCATCACGAGCGTCTGTTGACGCTGGCGCTTGTACCCAAGGGTTGCGGAAAAAGCTGTTACCGACGCTAAAATCGAGGCGTTTGCTCATTGGCAAGTTAGCAGCAGGAAGAGAATAGGCATTCGCGCCGTCTTTTTTAACACTGGTTTTGCCACCAGACTTAACATCATAAGCCATGGCAGAAGAAGAAAAGATCGCGGCTAGCGCAGAAATTAGGTATGGCTTCATATCATTGCTCTACATAGACAACAAGGGTGATAACAACGAGCTCAAACGTCAAAAGGGCTCACAAAGAGCCCTTATTTATTATGGTTTTCTTATTAAAACTCGTGGTCAGCAGTATCAGGGCTTAGGCTGTCGATGCCGACAATGCTTGCCGCGCGCTCAATCGCACCGGTTTGTGCTACCAACGACATGATGGTGTCGTTTACTAGCGCGTTGCCTTGTGCGTTACCCGCTGCAATAAGTTGGTCAAAGTGCTGGTTGTTCTTCTCTGCAGAAGTCACTAGCTCACCAACTTGGCTACGTGTTGTATCAAACTGCTTTTGAATTTCGGTCGCTGCTTTCTTGTCTTTTTGAGCAACAAGGTCAGCGATACTTGGACCAGATAGCGCTTTGCCGTTTACACCTTTGTATGTACCTGTGTAAACGTTGTAGATGCCTTGCTCATTGTAGTAGTGAGAGTTGTGCGTGTTGTCTGAGAAACAATCGTGCTCGTCTTCAGTTGAGTTTGCTTCTAGTGCCACCTTCATGCGCTCACCCGCTAGCTCACCTAGAGAAAGAGAACCCATGCCGAATAGCATCTTACGAAGACCATTGTCAGCAGATTCGTTTAGTAGCTCTTCACGGTAGTTACCTTTCACTTCAGCAGACCACTGCTTTTCCATCCACTCAAGGTCTTGAACCAGTAGATCAGCGGCTGCTTTTAGGTACTCACCACGACGTTCACAATGGCCATTCGTACACTCAGAACCCACAACGAAATCAGTGTAAGCGCGTTGACCTGCGCCTGCGTTAGTACCGTTTAGGTCTTGGCCCCAAAGCAAGAATTCAATCGCGTGGTAACCTGATGCAACGTTTGCCTCAGAACCACCTACTTCGTTTAAATCTGCTAGTAATTCTGGCGTAATTTTTGAAACGTCCAGTTTAGAAGCACCGATCTGTAGGCTAGTGTTCGCGATGATGTTGGCAGCAGCGCCCTCGTTACCCAATTCGTATTGGTAATCAGCCGCTACGTAGTCAATCAAACCTTCATCAAGTGGCCATGCGTTCAGCTGACCTTCCCAATCATCAACAATCGCGTTACCAAAACGGAAAACTTCAGACTGTTGGTAAGGAACGCGAGAATCGAGCCAAGCTTGTTTTACTTCTTCAAGCTTTTTCGCTGATGGTGATTTTAGGAATTCGTCGATTTTTACATCCAGCGCTTTCGCTGTTGTTACTGAATCAGCAAACACAGCATGGGCAACGTCCGCGTAATGTTCGACAACTTGTTGTTTAGTTACTGTAGCAGCAACGGTAGAACCACTGGCAATGAGGAGTGATGCAGCAATAGATTGGACTAAAACTTTTTTTGCATTCATCTGAAGCATCCTTGTTGAGCTTTTCAATTATCGTATTGGTAGTGCTAATTATTCTTATTTGCACTTTAGTCTCGAGATAATACAAATTTACAATTTATTTGCAACTCCAGATACAAAAAAACCTCATAAAAATGAGGTTTTTCACAGGCTTTATTGTCAGTTTTATCTTTAAGATTAAACCTTTAGGTCATGTTTTCCGTGAGAGACTTTTGCCTTCAGATAATTTTCGTTGCCATCTTTGATATGTGCAGAGGTATTGACAACCTCGCCAATTTCAATTCCGTACTCAGATAACTCACGAATTTTCTTAGGGTTGTTCGTCACGAGGCGGATCTTATTCACGCCTAAAGCTTCTAGCATTTGTGCTGCTTCTGTGAAATCACGCAGGTCATCATCAAAGCCCAAATGGTTGTTAGCTTCGTACGTGTTCATGCCCTGGCTTTGTAAGCGGTATGCATCGATCTTATTGTACAAACCAATACCACGACCTTCCTGACGGAGATACAAGATGATACCACCGGACTCGCCCATGCGATTGATCGTCTCTTCTAGTTGCTCACCACAGTCACAGCGTGAAGAGTGGAACACATCGCCTGTCAAACACTCAGAGTGCATACGAACTAAAGGCATGTCCTGAGTTTGGTCCGCTTGTTTAAAGATAATAGCAACATGCTCTTTGTCTGTCTTCAGACCATGGAAAGACAGAATTTCGGCATCAATGTTACTTTTTGCCCCGACTTTAAAATCTACTCTGGCACGTACTTCCGCCATATCTATACTCACTCGATTTATTGCTTGATGCGCTTGATGCGTTTTCGTTATTGCATTCATGGGATTTACTCGTTGCTCTTCAACTATGGGGACTGATACCGCATTTTGCAATATAGAGATCACAATTGAGGGCAGTTATCCACTCAAGACAGCAAAAGAGAAACACTCTCCAACTGAACAATTGTTATATTATAACAATTTAAAAAAACTACAATAAAAAACCCCAGACAAATTTTGTCTGGGGTTTCAAGAAGGTCGTTTGGTCTATCTTTTAATGGGTCTGACTGCGCTTCCAAACGGCGAGCGTTGAAGTAACTTGAGGCAGGTTCGGTGATTGCAATGCACGAATCTGCGAATAGAAGTCTTTTTTAAGTTGTAATATAACTGAATCCACTGCGTGCACCTATTTCGTTCTTTTATTACTTATCCAGCTCAAAATTTTTATTTTCTTTATACTGGAAACTTCATAAATTCGGAAAAATGATAACATTCTGCTTGTTAAGTGCACAATTTATTTTTAATAGTGGAATAACGGTCACATTAATTACGCTTCACCATTCGGATCGAATATAAGACAAAAAAGATCAAAAATAGCACAGGAAAGATCCACAACAGCGCCGTGGAATAATTTAATGGTGGTTGATACAGAACAATATTCCCATAACGAGCAACTAGATAGTCCTTTATTTCTTGATCTGAGCTGCCTTCATTGGCCATCGTATACACTTTCAACCTCAGGTCTTTAGCCGCTTGTGCATTAGACTCGACAAGGTTTTGGTTTTGACACTGCGGGCAGCGTAATGTCTTGGCTAGCGAGTTTGCACGCTGTTGCACTTCAACAGAATGAAACTCAAACAGATCAACATTCTGTTCTAAATCCGCACTTATCGTGAAAGGAGAAAATAGTATAAATAGGATTAAAGTGAGGAGAAGACTATTAAATCGAAACATTCAAGTATCCTGAAAATATATCGTTCCATTTATCTGCCGTTAGCTCTCCACGATATTTGATCAATATACGACCATTTGGATCAATCAAGTAAGTTTCCGGCGTTCCGATAACACCTAGCTCCACAGCGAGCTTTCCATTAGGGTCACTAATTACTTCAATATATGGATTTCGTTTAGAGCTCAAATATTCACGAGCGGCTTGTTTTTGATCTCTATAATTCAGCCCAATAATAGGCACACCGAGTTCTGCTAACTGCAATAACTCTTCATGCTCTCGTTTGCATACTCCGCACCAAGATGCCCAAACATTCAATAATTTATATCCGTCGCTTTTGAACAACTGCTCAGAAACCATGTCATCAGAGATCAGAGAAGTAGAGCGAAAATTAGGTGTCTCTAAATTTCGTTGTGGGGACAATTCAACATGTGGTCGCTCAGACAAAGCCACCGCAGTTACTACAGCAAACACGGCAACAGCCACAACGAGACCTGCGAGTTTAAGCGTATTTCTCGATCGCATTGATAGCCTCTCTCCTTTTCTTTAGGCCGGTTAATAGCGCACCAAACACAGCTAGTAGCCCGCCAGACCATATCCACCAAATACCTGCGCGGTACTGAACTTTAATCGCATAAGCATGAGTATCGACTTTGTCACCCAATGTCACGTAATAATCGCCATGCCATAGTGAACGAATCGCAGGCTCGGTCATATTCATCACTCGCACAGGGTAATGACGCTTTTGCGGGTTGAAATTGAGCATGCGTCCATCTTCCAAGTGCAAGGTGATCTGTCCTTGTTCCGCGGTGTAGTTTGGCCCCACCAGCCATTCGATACCATGATAATCGATAGTGATCCCCGCCCTTTGTTGAGAACTGCCGGGTTCGACACGTAAATTGTGTTCATATGAGTAGTGACTGTTGAATACAGCTCCACTCACCGCCAGCGCAAAACCGATATGTGCCATCACGATTGGCATGAGTTTGCGCTTATTGGAACAACGAAACAGCATAACGAGATGCGCCACAATCACCCAAGTAGCCAACGTTATGGTTAGCAATACTTCGAAATGCAGTGCGTGCACTAAGAAGATAAACCCGATCCCAGAGACAAGAGATAACGCAATACTGATCGCAATATCAGCGCTTACACTCGGCACTGTGCCTTTTGTCCATTTCAGCAGCGGCATGAAAGCTAAGGCAATCAGAGCCAGTATGCTTAATGGCAAGATCAGACTATTAAAATAAGGTGCGCCAACTGAAATGTTTCCTAAACCGAGCAGTTGATAAACCATCGGATAAAAAGTGCCAAGAAAAACGATAGCAGTCGCAATAACCAGCAGCCCTTTGGCGATGTAAGCAGTGTAAGCTCGGCTCGCTAGAGATTGAAGTTTGAAGCGAGGGAGTTGTTCTCCTCGCAAAATCAATACGCCAAAAGTGATGATGACAAGCAAGCTCAATACACCAATCAGCACCAAACCTTTAGTTGGGTCCACCGCAAAAGCGTGCACTGAAGTCAGCACGCCAGAGCGCACCACGAATGTCCCTAAAATGCTTAGGCTGAACGTAGCAAACGCCAGTGCATAGGTGCTCCAAATTGCGCCTCTGTTACGTGTTGCGACAACACCGCTGTGCAACAAAGCAGTACCAGTAAGCCAAGGGAGTAGAGAAGCGTTCTCCACAGGGTCCCAAAACCACCAGCCGCCCCACCCTAGCTCATTGTACGCCCACCATGATCCCACCAAGATACCCAACGTGAGCGTTCCCCATGCAAAAAACGCTGCGCTTCGAGCAACCACATACCAATCGCTCATCGGTTGTTTACCCAATAGCGCTGCTAATGCAAAAGCTAATATTGCTGCGTAACCGACATAACCGAGATAAAGCAATGGTGGATGAATGATAAGCCCAACATCTTGCAACATTGGGTTTAGATCTCGTCCTTCCGACGCCAATACTTGGGCATACTCGAACGGGTTAGAGGTCATTAACGTGAACCAAGCAAATGTCGCAATAAGAACGTTCATGATTCCTAAACAGTCACAAGTATATTGGGCGTTGAGCGGTGACTTAAATGCAATAAACGACGCCCATAAACTCAAGGTGACGACCCAAAACAACATGGAGCCTTGGTGCCCACCCCAAGCGGCAGCAATCTTGAATGCTACGGGAAGTTGACTGTTGGAATGCGTAACAACATATTCCAACGCAAAGTTGTCTTGCACGAAGCAGACGATCAGAAGTGCTAAACAAATGAAGGAAGCTAAGCTAATGATGTGGGACATCGCGACTTGATGCGGCAATGTCGCCTTCTTACTCATAGCACGACGTAGCCAATGCAGCAACGATGCACAAGTCGATGTTACAGCCACCAATATCAGTAAGAAGAACCCTAGCTCAGCTTCCATTTATCCCCCTTACACTACGGTCATTTGACCGGCATAGAGAATGAAAGTACGCAGCATAAGTACGCCAACCAAGCTCAACGTCGTGACCACAAAAACGTAACTGCCTTTGTGGCGCACTTCAGAAGGCGTCAACCAATTGAGAGTCAAAGGCGTAATCATGCCGATGAACACTACCCCAACCCAGAACCATTGAGCCCAGAACCCACTCGAAATTGCATTCCAAGCCGCGACTTCGTTCTGACCACCGCTGAAGATCAATCCAGTAAAGAAGGTCACTAAGACAAACAACTCAAACAACACTACTGGGCGTTCAAATCCGTGCACCCAAGATACACTTGGGCTGCTGGTCGACTCTTTAAACACCAAGATGCCGAACATCAAGCATGCCGCTGCGCCCGAGGACAAACTAGAGAACAGGAACAAGATTGGCAGTACTGGATTGTTTAGCATTGGATAAGTCTTCAACGCAGACAATAGAAAGCCAGTGTACGCTGCAAGTACGATGGCTAAGAAGCCCAAGAACAATTCAATGGCGTTGTTGGCTTTCCCCGCCTTAATCAAAATGCCATCGGCAAAATCCAGCAGTTTGCTTGGTAACTTCCCTTCACAGAAGCTGATGATTTGATGGCGGAAGATAACGCCAATCCAAACAAACAACACGATCATGTACACTTGGAACAAGATCACGCCCATCGACATTACCGACGTTGGGTTGTAGTAGATCATGATCTTCCAAAACTCTAAAGGCTTGGTTAAATGGAAAATCAAAATTACCAACCCAGCAATGATGCCAAATGGTGCGAGCCAAGCCATCGCTTTCATGATGCCGTTGTTTGCGGGATCACCTTCAATCACTTTGCGTTTTAAATAGATAGAAATCATCACCGCACCTGCTGACATCCCAGCAAGGAATAAGTAAATCGCGATGATCCAATCCCAGACTAACGAGTCAAAGTGGAATGCACTTTCGAAGCCGTTCATGATGACACCTCCCCTTTGCTATGCGGAATTTTGTACAGTTTAGGTTGGGTACCTAAGTGCGATTTATCGCGATAGACAACATGGCTTTCGATAGCTTTGCTCACCTCGCTAGTTGGATCATTTAAATCACCAAAGATGAGTGCTTTTGTTGGGCAAGATTCCACGCAAGCTGGCTGCTTACCTTGCGCTAGGTTGGTATCACGGCAGAAGTTACATTTATCCGCAGAGTGATCGACTGGATTAAAGAAGCGCACTTGGTAAGGGCAAGCGGCAAGGCAATAACCACATCCGACACATTTCTCTTTGTGCACATCCACGATGCCGGTCGCTTCATCTTTGTATGCAGCGCCTGTTGGACAAACGTACACACATGGTGGGTTATCACAGTGCTGACAGGATTCGCGAGTAAACTGGTATTCCACATCTGGAAATTCGCCAATCGGTTCACTGCGATGAATTTTAAGTCGCGTTACGCCTTCAGGGACTTTATTTACTTCGCGACAAGCATCGGTACAAGCGGTACAGCCAATGCAGGCATTTTCATCATGAACCATACCCATGCGTTTCGCTTGTTCACGGTTGCTGGCATAAAGAGAGGAGCTAACAACGGAAGTGCCTGCAACGCCTGTAGTTAAAATCAACGCGCCGCTGCCGGCTAAAAAGTTTCTTCTCGAACATTTCATGCTATCTCTCCTCTTCTTTGGCAAGTTCAGGTTCGACGGCAAATTCAGAGTGACAATCCACACACTGCTTGATCAGTTGTTTTCTGTCGTACGACAACGCTTTGGTTTTCGCTGCGTGTACATCGTGGCAATTTGAACAAGTGAGGTTTTTGGCGTGCACATCGTGCGTCCAGTGGCTTTCTCTCAGTTGTGTCGGTGCATGGCAATCCACACATCGGCTGTTGGCTTTAAGAATCATGCTTGGATCAAGGAACACTTTGTCGTGTACCTCTTTCGATTGCGCGGCAGAAAACTTAATCACATCAGGCGCGCCTTCACGGTGATCAGGGCCGATGTTGCTATGGCAGTTAGTGCAATTGAGTTGCTTCCCTTGGCTGAGTAGAGCTTGCGGGTCATGCGAAAGGTTCAGAGTCTCTTTTGCATCCTTATGACATTGCAGACACTTGTAGTCACGGTCACGGATCAACTCGACTTGATGACGCTCAGCTTGAGCACCTTCAATCGGCTCTGAAGAAGTCGCATGGGCGGCGATGGAGAAACCATAGATGGCAAAGACGAAGAGAAGTTTCAGCATTGTCTCTATGGTCAATTTTATATTGCCCATATTGTTCTTTCCTTAGCTCGATAATAATTGATAACTATTCTCAATTATTTATTTGAGCGACAATTAATTTCCTCTGAAGATATTTTTTAGATCTTCAAATGACATCAATTCTTATTTCGGAAAGCCACAACGCTAAACCTATATTTATAATACCTCTATTATTCATAAGGGGTAGAAACACCTGCTCAAAAAGCGAACCAAATCACCCTATTTTTAAAAAGGTTAAAAACCCAAAGCATTGTAGAACAATGACTTAACAACTACCACTTTAGAGGTATATAAATTCAAACATGACTGAGATCACTGGTGTAAATTGATCTAAAACAAGACAAGATTCACTCTCTATTTCATCTATCCAATTAAGCAATATTATTAATCGTAGATCTCCAGTTCTTATTTGGAATAGCTCCTCACAACGCTGCTAATAAAAACGAATATGGAGATAACACTGTGAGCATAAAACACTGGATGAGCGCACCTATTGCGGTTGCGACCTTATTCGCCAGCCAATTATTTTTGGTTGGCGCTCCGTTAGCGGCAGAAGAGAAGGATTTTATCGATCCTCGTAACGATGTCTTTGAACAGAACCACCCTGATCAATACCATTCTTGGAAAGCAACATCCGAAAGTGAGCACATTGAAGATGCTCTAAGTGAAGACCCAAACATGGTTATCCTGTGGGCTGGTTATGGCTTCGCGAAAGACTACAACAAAGCGCGCGGTCACTTTTACGCACTTGATGATGTTCGCCAAACCTTACGTACTGGCGCACCAACCGACGAGAAGTCCGGGCCTATGCCGATGGCGTGCTGGAGCTGTAAAAGCCCAGACGTTGCTCGCGTGATTGATGAACGTGGTGAAGACGGTTATTTCGAAGGTAAATGGGCACGCTTAGGCTCAGAAATCGTCAACCCTATCGGTTGTTCCGATTGCCACAACACGGGCTCTGAAGCCTTCAAGAAAGGCGAACCCGCGCTGGCACTGACTCGCCCATACGTCGAGCGTGCTTTTGATACTATTGGTAAAAACTTTGATGAACAATCTCGCCTAGATAAGCAAGCATCGGTCTGCGCTCAATGTCACGTTGAATACTACTTCACCGGCCCGACTAAAGCGGTTAAGTTCCCATGGGACATGGGCACCACCGTTAATGACATGGAGAAATACTACGACGCGTTGAATTTCAAAGATTGGACGCATGCCGTATCTAAAGCGCCGATGCTAAAAGCACAACACCCAGGTTTCGAAACTTGGAGAGCGGGTATTCATGGTAAAAACAAAGTGGTGTGTGTGGACTGCCACATGCCTAAAGTGACCAAAGAAGACGGTACAGTCTACACAGACCACAAAGTGGGTAACCCATTTGATCGTTTTGAAGACACCTGTGCGCAATGCCATACCCAACCTAAAGAGCAGCTACAAGGCATCGTCTCGACTCGCAAAGCGCAAGTACTGAACATGAAGCTAACCGCCGAGAAGCAAATCGTAGCGGCACACTTTGAAGCAGGCGCAGCGTGGAAAGCAGGTGCAACAGAAGCAGAGATGGAACCTATCCTACAAGATATTCGCCATGCACAATGGCGTTGGGACTACGCGATTGCTTCTCACGGTGTTCACATGCATGCTCCTGAGGTAGCACTTGAAGTACTAGGTACTGCAGTTGACCGCGCTGCTGACGCCCGTACCAAATTAGTTCGTTTACTGGCAACCAAAGGCATTACTGACCCTGTTCAAATTCCAGATATCTCGACCAAAGCGAAAGCACAACAAGCACTGGGCATGGATATGGATAAGATGAACGCAGACAAGAAACACTTCCTAGAAACAGTAGCGCCAGAGTGGGATAAAGCAGCAGCTGAACGCGAAGCCACGTATTAGTCTAACTGGCAACGGTTAACTTATAGATACAACAAGGGGCGTACTAAACGCCCCTTTTTTTGTTTATTTGTTTCTTTGTTATCTTTATTTCTTCATCCCCGATTCTATCGAGAGACAAAATCGAATGTACTAGCGACGAGGAAGCCTAGGTCTAGGTTGAATATTTGGACGTGCTTTAGGCATCTGCACATTTGGGCGAGCAACTGGGCGCTGGATCTTCGTTTCCGGTAATGCTTTTCTTTGTTGAACCTTTTCTTTCACCGCCTTGCCTTGTAAAGTCGCTGGTTCAATATGCTCCGGACGATTCTCCCATTTGGTTCGAATCTCTTGCTTTTGCTCGTCAGGCAGTGATTGCCAATGATCGTCAAGTTGGCGTTTCATGTTATCGATATTGGCGGACATATCGTCGTCTTTCCAATCTTCGACTTTGTCTTTGATGGATTGCTGTTGGTCTTCATCTAAACCATTCCACCACTCTTCCAGTTTCTCTTTGTATTCATCGTCGTTGTCGCAACAGCCCGGATAGTAATAAATCCAGTAGTCGTCATGATCGTACCACCACGGGTCGTAGTAACCCGATGAATAATAAACCGTAGAGGAAGAGCCAGAATGATCGGAAGAGCTACAACCCGCCAATACAGAGCCGCACAGCAAAACCAATATGCTTAGTGCTTTATTTTTCATTCGTTGCCCACCTTTCTCTCTATTGCTTGTTAAATTGTACGCTTACAATAGCTCTTTTGCTTTGTTAATAGAGTTAATGATTTGCACCCTATCTAAATTTGGATCATCAGAATCTAATAATAGTACCCAGGCATCAATCGCTTCCTGAAAGCGGAATGACAGAAAATGGTCATTTGCGATCAAAGACAAAGCCGCTTCATTATGCGGTTCTATCTGTAGAGCTTGTTCCAGAAGCAGGCTGACTTCTTGCGTCATAGATTGTTGGTGGATATAGTATAAAGTGGTCGCCTTTGCAGCAAGTTGCGTGGCACTGACAGGTTCAGTCAGTTGGATCGCGTAGTCAAAACAAATCAACGCACCGTCAAATTCACCCTCTAGCAGGTAGCCCTGCCCGAGTTGGAACCACAATTCAGCGTTGTTTGGATCCTCTCGCAACTGGTCTTGAATCTCTTTCATGATGTCACGAGCAGTCATCATTCGTGACATTTCCGCTTGTATTGGTTTAGGCGGAGTTTGATGCAGCAATAAGAAACTGGCACTCGTCACGACAAGTACTAACAGGCAAAAGCCAAACCATTGAGCAGGTTTAACTTTTGATGCACTCAGTGATAAGAGTACGATAAACAACCCCATTAGAGTGATGGCAGCGAAAAACCAAACAGACATAACACGTCCCATAAACAAAGATAACGTCAGTGTACGCATTTCTTACTTTAAATGCGTTGATACAGATACAAAAAAGCCGAGCAACTAAGGCTCGGCTTTTCATATCAGGATAACGATGTAAGATTACTCTTCGTTACCTTCCTCTGCATCATCAGCAGCTGGAGCTTCTGAAGCGTCTTGCTGCGTATTTTCGCCTGTTGACTCTAACGCTTCTGCATCTTCATCAGCAGGCAGCTCTTCATCATCAACTTCTTCAATACGTTGCAAACCAACAACTGATTCATCTTCCGCAGTACGGATAAGCGTTACACCTTGTGTGTTACGACCAACCTGGCTAACTTCACCCACACGAGTACGTACTAACGTGCCAGCGTCGGTGATCATCATCATTTCATCACCTTCAACAACCTGGATAGCACCAACTACCGGGCCATTTCGCTCAGAAACTTTGATAGAAACTACACCTTGAGTGCCACGACCTTTTGTCGGGTACTCGCTAAGTGCTGTACGTTTACCATAACCGTTTTCTGTAACCGTTAGGATGTCGCCTTCGTGCGAAGGAACAATAAGTGATACAACTTGGTCATTTTCAGCCAGTTTCATACCACGAACACCAGAGGCGGTACGACCCATAGGACGAACACCTTTAAACTTGATCTCTGGCTGACCATTCTCATCAAGAACTGGTTTACCATTTTCATCAAGTACTGGAATCTCCTCTGCTTCTTTAAAGCGAACCACTTTACCCGCTTTAGAGAACAGCATGATTTCGTTTTCGCCGTTAGTGATATCCACACCGATTAACGAATCGTCTTCACGTAGGTTCACAGCGATTAGGCCGTTTGAACGTACGTTTGCAAACTGGTTCAACGGCGTTTTCTTAACCGTACCGTCACCTGTTGCCATGAAGATGAATTTGTCTTCAGAGAATTCATCAACACGCAGAATCGCGGTAATGCGCTCACCTTCTTCGAGTGGAAGGATGTTCACAATTGGCTTACCACGCGCAGTACGGCTCGCTAGAGGCAATTGGTAAACTTTCAGGCGGTATGTTTTACCACGAGTAGAGAAACACAAGATGTTATCGTGGGTATTCGCCACTAGAAGACGCTCGATATGGTCTTCATCTTTCATCTTAGTCGCACTCTTACCTTTACCACCACGGCGCTGTGACTCGTAGTCGCTCAGTACTTGGTACTTAACGTAACCACCGTGAGATAGAGTAACCACAACGTCTTCACGTGCGATCAGCTCTTCCATGTCAATATCATGGCTCGCAGCTGTGATTTCTGTACGACGAGCGTCACCAAAGCCGTCACGAACCGCTTCAAGTTCCTCACGGATAACTTCCATCAAACGCTCAGTGCTCGCAAGGATATGCATGAGTTCAGCGATTTCTTCTAGAAGTGTTTTGTATTCGCCAAGAATCTTCTCGTGTTCTAGACCTGTTAGTTTATGTAAACGTAGATCTAGGATAGCTTGTGCTTGTTGCTCAGTCAGGAAGTACTGACCATCACGAATACCATATTCAGGCTCTAGCCATTCAGGGCGCGCAGCATCTGTACCAGCACGCTCTAGCATTGCTGAAACGTTGCCTAAATCCCAACCACGAGCGATAAGACCCGCTTTTGCTTCAGCCGGTGTAGGTGCCTTACGGATAAGCTCAATGATTTCATCAATGTTAGCAAGCGCTAGAGCTAAACCTTCAAGGATATGAGCACGTTCACGCGCTTTACGCAGTTCGAAGATAGTACGACGTGTCACAACTTCACGACGGTGATCAACGAAGCACTTCAACATATCTTTTAGGTTGAATAGCTGTGGCTGGCCATTATTTAGGGCCACCATGTTGATACCGAAAGTGGTTTGCAGCTGAGTCTGAGCGTAAAGGTTGTTTAGAACTACTTCGCCCACAGCATCGCGCTTACACTCAATAACAATGCGCATACCGTCTTTATCTGACTCGTCGCGCAGTGCACTGATGCCTTCTACTTTCTTATCTTTAACTAGCTCAGCGATCTTTTCGATCAAGCGAGCTTTGTTCACCTGGTAAGGAATTTCAGTGACGATAATGGTCTCTTTACCATTCTTCTCCACTTCGATGTCCGCTTTCGAACGCATGTAGATTTTGCCACGACCTGTTTTGTACGCGTCTACAATGCCTTTACGACCGCTGATAAGCGCCGCCGTTGGGAAATCAGGACCAGGAATGTAATCCATTAGTTCATCAATAGTGATTTCTTCATTATTGATGTATGCAAGACAGCCATCAATCACTTCGCCAAGGTTATGAGGCGGGATGTTGGTTGCCATACCTACTGCGATACCAGAAGCACCGTTAACCAATAGGTTTGGAATTTTAGTTGGAAGAACCGCTGGGATCTGCTCAGTACCGTCGTAGTTTGGTACGTAGTCTACGGTTTCTTTGTCTAGGTCAGCCAATAGTTCATGGGCAATTTTTGCCATTCGAACTTCGGTGTAACGCATTGCCGCAGCAGAGTCGCCATCGATCGAGCCAAAGTTACCTTGACCATCGACCAGCATGTAACGAAGCGAGAACGGCTGAGCCATACGTACGATTGTGTCGTACACAGCACTATCACCATGTGGGTGGTATTTACCGATTACGTCGCCGACAACACGGGCTGATTTTTTATATGGTTTGTTCCAATCGTTGCCTAGTACGTTCATCGCGAATAAAACGCGGCGGTGTACTGGTTTTAGGCCATCACGCACATCTGGAAGAGCACGACCCACGATGACTGACATCGCATAGTCTAGGTATGAACCTCTAAGCTCATCTTCAATGTTTACGGGCGTGATCTCTTTAGCTAAATCGCTCATAGAGCCATTATCCCTCTATTATCTGATCGTAATTACGATACGTGTAAGGTGCAAAAATATAACACACAATTCATCACTTCGGCATCACTTTCCCTCTCCTTTTATCAGGTTGTGAGCTTGGTTATGAATCAAATGTCGAGAATTTGCACACTCATCCCATATCTTTCTGATTAGTGGTTATATTTCGGCCAATATTGAGCAAAATCGGACCCTTTACGCGGAAAAGCGAGGTAAATTCCTTTAACCACACAACGCGAAAATGCAGGTTTTAGAGTTATTGTCACTGGCACCAGTTCAAGGATGAACCAAAAACAATAGCTAGCGCTTTACAAATTACAGGCACCTGTCTCGATTGCCGCGCCAGTGAACTCTGTCATTGTCCCTTAACTAAGCACATCGAGGTTGTTTGGGTGTAAAACGTTGGAGTATACTGGCGCCCTCTAAAGGACTCAGATTGAATGCAATAAAACCAATTATGACTAAAGCACAAAACGTCGACCCAAGTGAAATTAAGAAATTCGAGGACATGGCTTCTCGATGGTGGGATTTAGAAGGCGAGTTTAAGCCGCTTCATCAAATTAACCCACTTCGTTTGAACTATGTACTTGAAAAAGCAAATGGCTTGTTTGGCAAGCGCGCACTTGATGTCGGCTGTGGTGGTGGCATTCTTGCTGAAAGCATGGCAAAAGAAGGCGCTATTGTGACTGGACTTGATATGGGTAAAGAACCATTAGAAGTCGCGCGACTACATGCATTAGAAACCGGTACTCAACTGACCTACATTCAGAGCACAATAGAAGACCACGCTATAGAAAACGCAGGAACTTACGATGTCGTGACTTGTATGGAGATGCTTGAACACGTTCCAGATCCTCTCTCCGTTATCCGCTCTTGTGCTGCGCTAGTCAAACCCGGTGGTCACGTGTTTTTCTCAACTTTGAACCGAAACATTAAGTCGTACTTATTTGCTATTGTCGGTGCTGAGAAGCTTCTTAAGATTGTTCCTGAAGGCACTCATGAGCACGATAAGTTTATCAAGCCAGCCGAAATGATGAAGATGATAGACCAAACTGACCTGACGGAAATGGGCATTACTGGGCTTCATTACAACCCTCTAAATGACAGCTACAAACTCGGTCGTAATGTAGATGTAAACTACATCGTTCATACTAAAAAATACTGAACGCTATTAAGTTAAAAAATGAGTTTTGTGATTGACATTTTTTAAAGAAAATGAATCGGAAGCGGTAGCACAAAGTTGCCGCTTTTTTTGTCTTATTATGGCTAAAATTCGTGCTCTAGATTCCATTTTGACCAAGCCATTTTTCGTAGATAAAAACGGCCAAAGATCAAGGAAAATATTTTTGCATGCGGTTATTTCTAAACCGATCTCGAAACCGTACTTTTAACCATTCAAGTCTGCCCTTTTCTCATCGGTTAGTGTTCACTTACTGATTTTTTTCATTTTGTCAGTTATCCACAAGTCATCCCCGAACTGTACCTTGATAAATCAGTGTAATAGCACTATCTTGTAACCCGCAAACAAATGAACCCCTATATGTTGTGTTTAAGCGACAATATATAGATAGACTTTGATCACAAAGCCGCCGCAAGCTTTACTCATATTGCACATAAACAAACAAAAATACGGCTTTTATCAGTTTTCTTAGGGAAATAAAGCAGAATGAACCAACAACTTACCGTCACCAAGCGTGATGGCCGTAAAGAAAGTATCGATCTGGATAAAATCCACCGCGTTATCACTTGGGCAGCAGAAGGTCTAGATAATGTTTCGGTTTCTCAAGTAGAACTTCGCGCTCACATCCAGTTTTACGACGGCATCACAACGACAGATATTCACGAGACAATCATCAAGTCTGCGGCAGACCTGATCTCTGAAGAGACTCCGGATTACCAATACCTAGCTGCTCGCCTAGCGGTATTCCATCTGCGTAAAAAAGCGTATGGCCAATACGAGCCACCAACGCTTTATGATCACGTGTCTCGCCTCGTCGATATGGGTAAGTACGATCAACATATTCTAGAAGACTACACAAAAGCAGAACTCGACGAACTTGATGCGTACCTCGACCATAAACGCGACCTAAACTTCTCATACGCGGCAGTTAAGCAGCTAGAGGGTAAGTACTTCGTACAGAACCGTGTTACGGGCCAAATTTACGAAAGTGCTCAGTTCTTATACATCCTTGTAGCAGCGTGCTTATTTGCGAAATATCCAAAAGCGACACGTCTTGATTACATCAAACGTTTCTACGATGCGACATCGACATTTAAGATTTCTCTACCTACGCCAATTATGTCTGGCGTGCGTACCCCTACTCGCCAGTTCAGCTCATGTGTTCTGATCGAGTGTGGAGACAGTCTTGATTCTATTAACGCAACAGCAAGCTCAATTGTTCGTTATGTATCTCAGCGCGCTGGTATTGGTATCAACGCAGGTCGTATCCGTGCATTAGGCTCAGAGATTCGCGGTGGTGAAGCATTCCACACTGGTTGTATTCCGTTCTACAAGTACTTCCAAACAGCAGTAAAATGTTGTTCACAAGGTGGTGTACGTGGTGGCGCAGCTACTGTTTTCTACCCAATGTGGCACGGTGAAGCACGCTCACTAATGGTACTTAAGAACAACCGTGGTGTTGAAGAAAACCGTGTTCGTCACATGGACTACGGTGTTCAGTTAAACAAACTGATGTACCAACGTTTAGTTGAAGGCGGCAATATTACGCTATTCTCACCATCTGATGTACCTGGTCTGTACGACGCATTCTTCGAAAACCAAGAAGAGTTTGAGCGTCTATACGTGAAGTACGAGAACGATCCTTCAATCAAGAAAGAAACGGTTAAAGCGATTGAAATGTTCACTCTGCTAATGCAAGAGCGTGCATCAACGGGTCGTATCTACATCCAGAACGTGGACCACTGTAATACTCACAGCCCATTTGATTCTGAAGTCGCTCCAGTTCGTCAGTCGAACCTATGTTTAGAAATCGCACTGCCAACGAAACCATTAACTAACGTTGAAGATGACTCAGGCGAGATCGCACTTTGTACGCTTTCTGCATTCAACTTAGGTGCTATCAAGTCTCTAGATGATTTCGAAGAGCTATCCGATCTTGTTGTTCGTGCGTTAGATGCACTGCTTGATTACCAAGATTACCCTCTACCAGCGGCATACAAATCGACTATGAACCGTCGTACGCTAGGTGTTGGTGTGATTAACTTTGCTTACTACTTAGCGAAGAATGGCGTCAAATACTCTGACGGTAGCGCGAACGGCCTAACTCACCGTACGTTCGAAGCAATGCAGTACTACCTATTGAAAGCATCTGTAGCACTGGCGAAAGAACAAGGTAAGTGTCCTTCATTCGACGAGACGAACTACGCGAAAGGCTTACTGCCGATTGATACGTATAAGAAAGATATCGACCTAATTTGTGACGAAGCGCTGCACTACGACTGGGACAGCCTACGTAAAGAAATTATGGAGCACGGCCTACGTAACTCAACACTGACTGCGCTAATGCCTTCTGAGACTTCTTCTCAGATTTCAAACGCAACTAACGGTATTGAGCCACCACGTGGTTACGTTTCAGTAAAAGCTTCGAAAGACGGTATCCTGAAGCAAGTTGTACCAGAGTTCACAGAACTTAAAGACAGCTATGAACTGCTTTGGAATATCGGTTCGAACGACGGTTATCTACACCTTGTGGGTATTATGCAGAAGTTTGTTGACCAAGCTATCTCTGCTAATACTAACTACGACCCGTCACGTTACGAGACTGGCAAGGTTCCAATGAAGAAACTACTTCAAGACCTGCTAACAGCGTATAAGTTTGGTGTGAAAACGCTTTACTACCACAACACTCGTGATGGCGCGAAAGATGAACAGAAAGACGCTGTTCAACCACAAGATGACGATTGTGCTGGCGGCGGTTGTAAGATTTAATCTTCCCGTACCTAGCGAACCCGTAAAGACAGACTATCGATAACCTCCCCCTTACGGGGAGGTTTAAAAGGAATTGAGGCATTATGGCTTACAGTACTTTTAACCAAAAAAAGAATGACCAATTGAAGGAACCAATGTTCCTAGGTCAATCAGTAAACGTTGCACGTTACGACCAACAAAAGTTTGAGATTTTCGAAAAACTTATCGAGAAACAACTTTCTTTCTTCTGGCGTCCAGAAGAAGTAGACGTATCTAGCGACCGTATCGATTACAACAAACTGCCAGATCACGAGAAGCACATCTTCATCTCTAACTTGAAGTACCAAACGCTTCTTGACTCTATCCAAGGCCGCAGCCCTAACGTGGCACTGCTGCCGCTTGTTTCTCTGCCAGAACTAGAGACTTGGATTGAGACTTGGTCTTTCTCTGAAACGATTCACTCTCGTTCTTACACACACATTATTCGTAACATCGTGAACGACCCTGCTGTGGTGTTTGATGATATCGTTGAGAACGAGCACATTCTGAAGCGTGCAAAAGACATCGCGCACTACTACGACGATTTGATTCAAGCGACGAATGATTACCATCGCTACGGTGAAGGTGAGCATGTCCTTAACGGTGAAACGGTTAAGGTTAGTCTGTACGATCTTAAGAAGAAGCTGTACATCTGTTTGATGTCTGTTAACGCATTAGAAGCTATTCGTTTTTACGTCAGTTTCGCATGTTCTTTCGCTTTCGCAGAACGCGAACTAATGGAAGGTAACGCGAAAATCATCAAGCTGATCGCTCGTGACGAAGCACTTCACTTAAACGGCACGCAGCACATGATCAACCTGCTACGTAACGGTCAAGATGACTTCACTTTCATGCAAATCGCAGAAGAGGCAAAACAGGACTGTTTTGACCTATTCAAAGAAGCGGCTGAGCAAGAAAAAGAGTGGGCAGAGTATCTATTCAAAGATGGCTCTATGATCGGTCTAAACAAAGACATCCTAAGCCAATACGTTGAATACATCACAAATATTCGTATGCAAGCGGTAGGTCTACCAGCAGCGTATCCAGAAGCAACAACTAACCCAATTCCATGGATTAACGCTTGGTTGTCTTCAGATAACGTTCAAGTTGCGCCTCAAGAAGCAGAAATCTCTTCTTACCTTGTGGGTCAAATTGACAATGAAGTTCGCGCAGATGACTTCGAAGGATTCGAGCTGTAATGGCAACACTCAAAATCAACAAACTGATCAGCATTGAATCCAACCCTTCCAATACGATTTTGGAAACAATGGAGCAAGCTGGCCTATTACCAGAATACAACTGCCGTGATGGGCACTGCGGCGCCTGTCGCTGCAAATTGGAGTCTGGTGAAGTGGAGTATGTTGGTTTTGCCATGGCTTACACACAAAGTGATGAAATATTACCTTGTATCTGTAAAGCAAAATCAGATTTGTCACTTAGCGGCGTTAACTACGCGATGAAAGAAAAGCAGCGCGCATAACGTTGACTCGACGGTATAAAATGCAAAAGCCAAGGCAATCACCTTGGCTTTTTTGTCTCTGTGTTTTGTCTCTCAGACTATTGTATAGAGCTTTGGTTATAAAGCACTGCTCGGGAGGTGCATCTCTTTAACTTTCTCTAAAAATGCATAATGCGCAAACATCGGTTTACGTTCTAGGTAGCGACGCAACAAGTCTAGAGCTGCCGTGCTGATCACTTTAACTTGATCACTGCGCTGATACTTTTTCGAGAGTTTATATAACGCTCCCCACTCGCCTGACGGTGTCGATAAAGCGACGGAAAAAACACCCTCTTCAATATGGCCAGTAACGAGTGATAAATCCGTCCCACACTTCTCTCGCGTAGCGCCAGCCAGAGCAAACGTCTCTGCTAATGGATCTCCGCTGTTGGCCATCGCTTGAGTCAGGCTCGGTAGTACCCAACCATGACCTAGTTGCTTTTCAGCGTTTTCATCACTGTTTAGCCAGTACGTTAAGTATCCTCCGCTACTTTTTTCGGAGGTCGACACTGTTAGTCCTTTATCGACCAACAACTGGCCGACATTTTCAACCATAGGTAAGTCAATACTAACGGTATTACTTTCAAGGTGTTTATTAATTATCTGTACTAGTTTCAAACGCTGTTCAAGCTGATCTGAAGGACCAAAAAGTTTCACTTCAATAAAAGGCAAGTAAGAGCGATACCCTAGCTCATAGCCTTGAGGAAGTTTTAGCTGATCTAGCTTATCTGAAATACCGGATTCAGATAGACCAAACGTGTAGATTCGGCTACAACATGAACCTTGCACATCTGGAAACACTCTTCTCAGATCGGGAAGAATTTGCGTCTCTGCCATGAGCTTAAATTCACTTGGTACCCCCGGTGTGAAATAAAAAATGGCATCATTAATCAGCATTTTGAAACCGCAAGCAGTGCCTATCGGGTTGTCCAATATCTCTGCTGTTTCTGGCAGCATCGCTTGCTTTAAATTACTGTCCGGCATAGGGATGCCACGTCGAGCATACAAACTTTCTAGATGCTGCAACCACTCTTTGAATAGCACCAGTTTACAATCGGCGGCTCTCGCGGCGGCGGCAGCACTCATGTCATCCGTTGTAGGGCCTAAACCACCATTAACAATAACCACATCGTTGTTAAAGCTGAGCATTAAAAACTCTTCAACCAAACTCGATAGGCTATCGCCAACCGTTGAGCGCTTTGTTAAGCCAAATCCATGTTGATAAAACAGGCTAGACAACCATGCCGCATTAGTATCAACAATATCACCGTGGAGGACTTCCTCACCAGTACTAAGCATTGCTATTTTCACAACTGACTCCTGAACGTAAGCACAATCCTATTTTCGTTATAGCGCTTATTTTTCTTTTTATTTGGACAAATCTCGCCGAGGTTTGTTGGGACTAAATAAGGGTCAAGTGTTTAAATGATTGATGTTTTGAGGGATAATTACGAGCCCGAACATACACCATTAACTCGGAGACCTTTGTGTCAAAATCATCCATGTTCAAGACGACTCTAACAGGCCTTTGCTTGGCTTCGTCAGCGCTTGCGCACGCAAGTCACTATGACCTAAGCCGTCATACAGAGTTTTCTTACACACCTGATTGCTTGTCAGGTTACTGCGAAACGACGACTCTGTACACCTTCGAGGCTCAAAATCGCGGTGTTATGTATGAACAGAATAATGATGATTCGCTAAACCTTGACGCAGGGCTTCAGCCTAAACATCTCATCATCCCTCAAGATAAAGACTGGGATTATCTGATGGGTCAAACCTACACCATTCTAGGTCTCAGTATCGCGACCGTAGGCATGATGACTTTTCTTCCAGAAAGTATCACCAAATGGGACGAAGAAGACCGGGACATGAGTAAGTTGGGGCAAAAGTGGAAAGATAATGTCTCTGACGGCCCCGTTTGGGATCGTGATGAACATGTCCTCAACTACATCATGCACCCATATTTTGGCGGCGTTTACTACACGGCAGCACGTCACGCTGGCTATAATGAATTTCAGTCGTTTTTGTACTCCGCAACTATGTCGACGTTCTTTTGGGAGTATGGCGTAGAAGCGTTCGCAGAAGTACCGTCTTGGCAGGATATTTTTATCACACCATTCTTTGGTGCTGTTGTCGGTGAAATGATGTTAACGGCTGAGCAAGACATTATTGCCAACGGCGGCGAAGTTATGGGCTCTGAAACCGCAGGTGATGTTTCGCTCTTCTTCTTAAACCCTGTTGGACATATTCATTATTGGGTAACTGATGCATGGGGCGGTAGTGCAGAACTACAATTCAATTCATCACCTTGGTTTGGAAATCAAGATGTTGCAAAATTCGCCATGGACGCAGGCGCAAACTACGACAGTCAATTTTATGGTGTCGAGTTAAAAGTAACGTTCTAATCCTAAGTTGATACTCGGTAAAAAGCAGCCTTACGATGACTGCTTTTTTGTGCTCTGAACATTGTTTTAATTATTTCCATCACGAATTAGTGTTAAAAATTGACTTTCATCAAACATTACCCGCCCTTAGCACCTACACTAAATAAAAGGATTTATTCCAATAACTTAAGTAGCACGTTTATTCGTACTGCGTCCAAACCTTGATTCCAGGAGGGGACATTATGAACACCGTATTTATTGTTAATTTTGTCGGACAAGCGTCACCCGCCACGATTAAAGAGCTCGCTGCAATCACACACGAAAACGGTGGGAAATGGCTGATCAGCAAAGTAAACTTTATCGAAGACCAAGTTGCAGGTGTCATCAAAGTAGAGCTTCCAAGAGAAAATGCCGACATCGTTAAACAAGCGTTCTCTTCTTGTCAGACTCTTGTTGTTAGGTTCGTCGACTCTGAGCCTCACTCATATCGTGAAGACACTATCTTCCAACTTCGTTTAGATGCCAACGATAGAGCGGGTATTGTGAATGAAATTACTCACGTTCTCGATAATCAAGGTATCTCAATTTTAGATATGGATTGTCAGCGTGTATTCATTGCTGGAGGCGGAGGGGTAAGCTCTAGCTTATTCAGCGCTAAAATGGCGATAAAACTACCTAGCGAGCTAGAAATTGAAGACATAGCCAATGAGTTAGAATCTCTGAGTGAAGACACTCGTGTAATTGTAGAAAGCTAACTGCATACCTTTAACGCTTCCCCAATAAAAAGAGCAGCAATTCAGCTGCTCTTTGTCGTTCTAATACTCAATACGTTTTATTTCACTGACCACTGAGACATTGAACGTTTGAAATCAGAGTAGTCAAATTCATTCAGTTTTTGAATGTCACCATTCGAGCGTTCACAGTAGACCGACGGCATACGTAGACCGTTAAACCAGTTTAGTTTCACCATGGTGTAACCGGCACTATCTAGAATATGCAGACGCTGTCCTATCTCTAGAGGCTGTTCGAAGTTCGCCACGCAGAACTGGTCACCAGCCAAACAAGAGCACGAGCCGATCACATACTCATGTTCACCATTTTCAGATGCTTCAAGGATTGACGCTGGCTCATTGTAGATCAACGTATCTAAGCGGTGAGCTTCTGTGGCCGAATCGACAATCGCCGTCTTCTTTACGTTCTCTACAATATCAACCACAGTTACAACGAGATCAGTTGTCTTAGTAATTATCGCTTCACCCGGCTCTAAATACATTTGTACGCCGTGTTTCTCTGAGAACGCTTTAAGTGCTAACCCCAACTTCTCGATATCGTACCCCGGCCATGTGAAGAACACGCCGCCGCCCATGCTTACCCAGTCCAGCTTATCTAGGTACTCGCCAAACTGAGATGAAATAGCATCGAGTAAGCCGATAAACGCATCCACGTCTTTGTTCTCACAGTTCATGTGGAACATTACGCCATCAATACCATCAAAAATTTCCGGTTTGATGTGATCAGCCTGAACACCAAGACGAGAGAATTGACGCGCTGGGTTTGCTAAGTCTTGCCCTGCATAGCTCACACCTGGGTTCAGGCGCAAGCCAATCGATGCTTTACCTTCGACAATATGACGATAAGCCGCTAGCTGTGACTGAGAGTTAAAGATCATCTTGTCACAGATGTCCGCCACATCGCGAACGTCATCTTCGCTGTAACCCACGCTGTATGCGTGTGTCTCACCACCAAACGTTTCGTAGCCAAGCTTCACTTCAAACGGGCCAGAACTTGTTGTTCCGTCTAGGTAAGGCTTGATGATGTCGAATACACCCCATGTTGAGAAGCACTTCAGTGCTAATACAAGCTTCACACCAGAGATGTCTTTTAGCTGTTTTGCTTTCTCTAGATTCTCAATCAGCTTGTCTTCATTGATCATGAAGTATGGCGTTTTTAGTTCGTTTTGTTGCATTTTGATACCTTACGTCCCTTCGCCTTAGCAAAGGCACTATAAAATCGAACAAAGCCGACGCAAGTGCATCGGCTTAAACGTACAAATAAGAGTCGCTAAATTCTTACTTCAATTTATGGATAACAGGTTGTCCTGGCTCCAGTTCTTGAACATGCCAATCTAGACCAATAGATGGCATGGTTTCTAGAAATGGGTCTGGATCTAGCTGCTCCATGTTGAACACGCCTTTGTCTGCCCATTTGCCACGGAAGAACTGCAAAGCCGCAGTGATCGCTGGTACGCCAGTGGTGTATGAGATAGCTTGGTGTTCAACATCTTCGTATGCGACTTCGTGATCAGCGTTGTTGTAAATAAATACACTGCGCTCTTTACCATCTTTCTTACCTTGAACCCAAGTACCGATACACGTTAGGCCAGTGTAGCCTGGCGCGAGTGATGTTGGATCTGGTAGTAGTGCTTTTAGCACGTGCAAAGGTTGAACAACCGTACCGTCATGAAGCGTTAGTGGATCTGGGCTGAGTAGACCGATGTCGCGCATCACATTGAAGTAGTTTAGGTAACGGTCACCAAAGCCCATCCAGAATTCGATGCGTTTCGCAGGGATGAACTCTTGCATAGATCGAACTTCGTCGTGAGCCATTGAGTACACTTTGTGTGAACCACAATTCGGGAATTCAAACTCAAGCATACGTGAGTGACAAGGTACTTGTTTCCACTCGCCGTTTTCCCAGTAGAACGAATCGCCTTGAATCTCAAGCATGTTCGTTTCTGGATCAAAGTTAGTTGCGAACTTCTTACCGTGGTCGCCTGCGTTTACATCCATTACGTCGATAGTATCGATTTCATCGAACAGATGTTTCACTGCGTATGCGGCAAACACCGATACTACGCCCGGATCGAAACCAGCACCAAGAATACCTGTAATGCCCGCTTCTTCAAACTTCTCACGGTAACCCCACTGCCAATCGTAAGCTTGAGGTACTTGTTGGCCTTCAGAGCACAAATCAACCGCAACAGATGTATCAAGGTATGACACTTTAGCTTGGTAACATGCTTCCATAATAGACATGTTCACCCAAGGAGGACCTGCGTTGATCACTAAGTCAGGTTGTACTTCTTTAATTAAAGCAACTAAAGAATCTACGTCGTCCGCGTTTACCGCTCGCGCTTCTAATTTCTTAGTTGAATCTTTCAGATTGTTTTTCTTCTGAATCGATTCGATGATTTTCTCACACTTACCTACGGTACGTGATGCGATTGTGATATCACCCAGAACGTCGTTGTTTTGTGCTGCTTTATGTGCAACTACCCAGCCAACGCCGCCTGCACCAATCTGTAGAATTGCCATAGTTTTCCGTTACCTTTGTTAAACTAGCTCTGCCGCTAGCGTATTGATTTTTGAGAGCAAAGATTCAAAGTCCGCCGTCGTCAGACACGGGTTCAAAATCGTAAATTTCAATGCAGTTTTATCGTCGACAATGGTTTCACCCAATACCGCGATACCGCGTGTTAACGCTTCTAAGCGCAACGTTTTGTTCAGTTCATCAAGATCCGCTGATTCATGTGTCGCGCGGAACAGAACCGTAGATAGTGATGGTTCAGCCAACAACTCAAAGTGTTTGGTATCTCGAATCATGTCCGCCACTTCAAGCGTCTGTTCAAGCAAATGATCATACATATCGCCTAGGGCTTTTGGCCCTACGCTTTGCATCGTCATAAACACTTTGAGCGCATCAAAACGCTTAGTTGTCGCAATAGACTTATCCACCAAGTTCGGTAGTTCGTCGTGTTCGCGGTTCAAATAGTCTGCATGGTGAAGCAGGAATTTAAAGTTAGACTTGTCATTTACCAATAGCGCACCACAACTGATGGTTTGGTAAAACAGCTTATGGAAGTCTACGCTGATGGAATGTGCACGCTCACAACCTTTCAGACGCGCTTTTTGGCTACTTAGAATCAGAGCTCCACCGTATGCACCGTCGACATGCATCCACATGTCATGTTTCGCTGCCATATCGGCGATAAAGTCTAAGTCATCAATAGCACCGTGGTCCGTTGTGCCCGCTGTGCCAACAATGGCAAATGGGATCAAACCTTCTGCTTTGGCCTGATTGAGAACTTCGTCTAATTTAGTGACATCCATCGTTCCATCGGCATTAGCATCGACAGTCATGACCGCTTTTTCACCCAACCCCATCCAAGACGCTGATTTTTGAACCGTGAAGTGGGATTTTTTCGAACATACAATACGTAGCTTGTCTGCGTATTCAGGAAGGCCAAGCTTTTGAATTGAGTGTGCACTGAGTTTGTCAGCAATCCAATCTCGCGCAAGCATCAAACCCATTTGGTTACTTTGCGTGCCGCCGCTCGTGAAGATACCGTCCGCTTTTGCACCTAACTCATATTTATCGCATAACCAGTTCACAACTTTCTGTTCAACATAAGTCGCTGATGAAGCTTGATCCCATGAGTCCATCGACTGGTTCAAAGCCGCAATCATTGCCTCTGCCGCGATCGCTGGCATCAACGGTGGAGTATGTAGGTGAGCAATACAATCTGGATGTTGAGTAAAAATTGCGTTTTTCGCGACCAGCTCAGCAGCATCGTCGATAACGGATTTAAGAGGCGCATTTCCATTATCAAGATCAACGTCGTGAATCGCTGCTTCCAATGCTTTTGGATCCATACCTGAATACGGTGCAGTCACTTGTTCAAACACTGACTTCATTGCCGTAGTAGTGTGATTCATCACCGAAGCAAATTCATTGCTGCCCATCTCTCCAGTGTGGATGAAATGCTTCTTCCATTCATCTTGTGGCTGAGTTTCGATGTGACTACCGCCAGCGGCTAAAATCGCGTCTTCAAATACACGTAAAGCAAAGTCGATTTGCTCAAACGAGATGATAAGAGGAGGAAGGAAACGAATTACTGCGCCTTCGCGTCCACCTTTCTCAACGATCAAGCCACGCTCGAGTGCTGCGCGTTGAATAGAAAGTGTGAGTTCACTATCCGCTTGAGGTTCACCAAATTTATTGAGCTCACCGTCTGGATTTTTAATCTCCACGCCTAGCATCAAACCTTTGCCACGAACCTCTGCGATACAGTTCACACGCTTTTGAATACTTTCAAGGCCGTAGCGCAAGTACTGACCCGCAATATTGGCATGCTCAACAAGATTATCACGCTGGATAATTTCTAATGCTTTCGCACCAGAGACCATAGCTAGCTGGTTACCACGAAATGTACCTGTGTGCTCGCCCGGCTTCCATGTATCATGTTGCTTGTTGATAACCAATAGCGACATTGGTAAGCCACCACCAATTGCTTTTGATAAACACAGAATATCTGGAACAATGCCCGACTCTTCGAACGCGAAATTGTAGCCAGTTTTACCAACACCACACTGGATCTCATCGAAGATCAGTAAGATACCGTGTTCATCACAAATACGACGTAACTCTCGTAGCCAGAATGCTGGCGCAGGAACAACACCACCCTCACCTTGCACTGGCTCCACGATAATCGCGGCAGGCTTCATAATGCCTGACTCATCATCGTTTAAAAGACGATCGATATAGCGAATACTTGCTTTCGCACCTTCATCACCACCAAGCCCAAAAGGACAACGCAGGTTGTATGGGAAAGGCATAAAGTGCACATCCGACATCAAACCAGTTCGACGCGCTTTCGTGCCTAAGTTACCCATCATCCCCATCGTACCATTAGTCATACCATGGTATGCGCCACGGAAGGCAAACATAGTGTTGCGACCGGTAGTCTGTTTCGCGAGCTTGATAGCAGCTTCAACCGCATCAGCTCCAGACGGGCCACAAAATTGGATAACGCTGTTCTCGCTTAACTCTTGAGGAAGAAAAGATTTAACAGATTGAATAAACGTCGTTTTTGCTGATGTTGCAATATCTAGCGTCTGATATGGCAGTCCTGAATCTAATTGCTCTTTCAGAGCTTGGTTTATTTCAGGATGGTTATACCCCAAAGCTAGAGTGCCTGCCCCCGCAAGGCAGTCTAGAAAGATCTGTCCACGCGTATCTTCAACCAAGCACCCAAAGGCTTGTTTAATTGCGATCGGCAAACGACGTGGATAAGAACGTACTTCAGATTCATGCTCAGCCTGATCAATCAATACTTGATCTGGCGTTAAGTCATACGTTCCCTCAACGATAGGAACCTGAGACGAAAAAATGTTTGCGATATTGCTATCGACTTCAAAGGCAGTGCTCATACTACATAATCCCTTGAATTATAATAATTCTGTATCCTGTATTAATAATCATTAGAATGAAATTACAGGAGGTGTGAATACCCCTCCGCATTTGTCAGTGCATAAATGACAAATACAGATCATCCGCCACGATACTCGCGACTTTATATGTAAAAGGGATTAATCAAGGTTCTGTAATGCACCCGTTTTGTAAAACAGGACATTTCGGCAGTATGAAGCTGATTAGTGTGTGTTTATTCAAAGGTTTCAATGTTGGGTTTCCCATTAATATGCCGCGTTTACAGCATTAGTATCCCGTCTATCGACAAAAGGCTTTGCCGATACCTACCCTACGCAGTGTCACAATCAGCTTGAATGGTCACTACGCGTATCCCCCAGAGATCAAACGTTGTTAATTACGCTCCGAGATTGCGCGCGAATTTATCACAAAATAAAATCTTCTGGCAACGATTTTTCATATTAGTAACAGTGATGTAAATCACAACAAAACATACCCCATCGCAACTCGCATGTTCATATTCATGATCTATGCTTTTCTGCTTCTCTCAAACACCTGTTATTTAAACAAATATTCTTGAGATATCATCACCTCATCTAAACAGAGATGTAAGGTTGTGCTGCTTAATCGTAAAACATTCCTTTCTATATCCGGAACATTTAAAAAGATAGCATTCTCGTCACAGCTTTGCCTGGAGCAAGAGTGGTTATTCTCCACAAGTGATGGTTTAAACATAGACTAGTAGGAATGGCTAAGATGTTTTGCAGTGGCAGAATGAACAATCACTTGAGTCAATGAGACAAAGGGTTCGTTACTTAACGAAGTCTGTGACAGAAAAGAAATTTGAGATTTTCAAAAAATACGAAAAAGGCCTAACATTTTCATGTTAGGCCTTAAATCTGGAGCGACACACGAGGTTCGAACTCGTGACCTCAACCTTGGCAAGGTTGCGCTCTACCAACTGAGCTAGTGTCGCATTTAATATGAGATGGTGCCCCGGGCCGGACTTGAACCGGCACAACGCGAACGTCGAGGGATTTTAAATCCCTTGTGTCTACCAATTCCACCACCAGGGCACACAAATATTCTTTGTGATGCCTTTACAGAAAAGTAAAACACCATCTGATATCGCCAATGCCATATCAATAAAATTTGGAGCGACACACGAGGTTCGAACTCGTGACCTCAACCTTGGCAAGGTTGCGCTCTACCAACTGAGCTAGTGTCGCATTTTTCTCGAAAGCCATTCGCTCTCAAAAGAATAATGGAGGCGCCTCCCGGAGTCGAACCGAGGTCCACGGATTTGCAATCCGCTGCATAGCCACTCTGCCAAGGCGCCTCATTTGTGAATAAAGCTAAGCTTTTTCACCACCCTTTCGAGCCTTGCTCTCTTGGGTACGGGATGCATTCTACGGATTCGAGCGATCGAGTCAACACTATTTTTATTTTTTTAAATCGTTTGACTAGAATTTGTGCGAAAGACGATGGATTGCTTAGTTTTAATACTAAAAATCGCTTAAATACACTTGTTTATCATAAAACTTTGGCTACGCCTTACACTGCTGGCCGTGCGTTGCGTGCATTGAAGTATTAATAATCAGAAGACTCGCCTCTCTAAGACTCTCCAAGGACAAAAACAAGACTTAGATCACAAATAGAACTCTATCGAAGCAAAAGCCCCAGATACAAATTGCAAACATGGCCGTTAGCAAGCATTGAAAAGCGAGAGAAGCCAAAAAATGCTGTAGATTGTCTTAGATACAAAAAAGCAGGCTATTAAGCCTGCTTTCTAACATCAGAATTTAATGGTGCTCTTCATTCAACAGATCGTCTTTCGCAGCAGCCAAATATTGAATCATTGACCAATATGTCAAGAAAGTTGCCACATACAAGGCCGCAAAGCCTAGCCAAACCATCCATTCATCGTAACGCCATATCAACACCCATAAGGCGAACATTTGCGAAACAGTTTTTACTTTGCCAACCCAAGATACCGCAACACTTGCTCGCTTACCGATTTCAGCCATCCATTCTCGCAATGCTGAGATAATGATTTCTCGCGCAATCATCGTTACCGCAGGAATGGTCACCCAAATTGAATGATAATGTTCCGTGATTAGAATCAATGCCGTTGCCACTAGCACTTTATCAGCGACAGGATCAATAAACGCGCCAAAACGAGAAGTTTGGCCAAGTTTACGGGCCAACATGCCGTCAAGCCAGTCAGTAAAACCCGCTACCCAAAACACCATTGCTGCTGCAAACGGTGCCCATGAATAAGGTAGATAAAAGACAACCACAAAAACAGGGATTAGGAACAGTCTAAGAAGAGACAGAATGTTCGGGATATTCAAACGCATTTTATTATTCTCTTACACATTGCGGCTTAATGTTGCGCGATTTTCCTTATTGTTTCAATGCTTGGAAAATAATTTCTGCTAAAGAGTGACTTATTCCCGGTACTTTGGCGATTTCTTCGACACTTGCACGTTTAAGTTCTTGTAACCCACCCATGTACTTGAGTAACGCCTGACGTCGTTTAGGGCCGATTCCCTCAATCCCTTCGAGTGCACTCGTACGTCTGGTTTTACCTCGCTTAGCACGGTGCCCCGCTATAGCATGGTTATGGCTTTCATCACGAATATGTTGGATAAGATGCAGCGCAGGAGCATCGCTTGGTAAATGAAACTCGTCCCCATCGACTGTAATCAGCGTTTCTAAACCTGGTTTGCGAGTAACGCCTTTTGCAATACCAATCATGATAGGACGCTTTGGCCAATCCCCCCAGTACTGCGAAATGATGTCATGCGCACGATTTAACTGACCTTTACCGCCATCGATAAAGATGATGTCGGGAATTTTCTCTACGTCCAATTGCTTCGAATAACGGCGCTCCAACGCTTGTCCCATTGCTGCGTAATCATCACCACCGGTAATCCCAGTAATGTTGTAGCGACGATACTCTTGCTTTACGGGGCCTTCGTTGTTGAACACCACACATGACGCAATCGTGCTTTCCCCCATCGTATGGGAGATATCAAAACATTCCATTCGAGCTATAGACTCCAACTTCAATGTTTCGCGAAGCGCATGAAAACGCTGATTAATCGTCATCTTGTGATTGATTTTGGTGGTAATCGCCGTTAGTGCATTCGTGTTCGAAAGCTTGAGATACCTTGCTCGAGAGCCAGTTGGCGACGTATGAAAATGAACCTTACGGCCTGCCACTTCACTTAACGCTTTCTGTATTGGCGCAATATCTTCTGCCAACTCTTGATTCAAAATAATACGAGAAGGAATTGTACGTGCTTCGTTATGGCTCAAATAGTATTGAGTCAGAAAACTATCGAACACTTCCTGCTGGCTTGTATTTTGTGGGATTTTCGGAAAATGGCTACGGCTACCAAGCACTTTGCCTTGGCGTATCATCAGGATATGGATACACGCGATACCATTCTCCTGAGCAAACCCGAGTACATCCATATCATCCATGCTGTCTTCTGAGACGTACTGCTGCTCTTGAACACGCCTAATCGCTTGGATTTGATCGCGAAATTTAGCGGCATCTTCAAAGCGCAATTGCTGACTGGCATCTTCCATTTTCTCAATCAACTGTTTGAGTACTTGCTGATCTTTGCCTTGCAAAAACATGCGCACAAAGCCAACCAACTCTGCATATTCTTCATCAGAAATGATGGTATTAACGCATGGTCCTGCACAACGACCAATTTGGTACATCAAACATGGGCGCGTTCGGTTGGAATAGACAGTGTCTTCACACTGGCGCACAGGAAATATCTTTTGCAGCAAATGCAATGTTTCTCTTACTGCACCAGAATCTGGGTAGGGGCCAAAATATTCACCTTTGCGCTTCTTGGCGCCACGGTGGATAGAAAGCCGTGGGTGCTTATGACCGCTAATAAAGATATAAGGGTAAGACTTATCATCTCGCAGCAACACATTGTATTTCGGTAAATACTGCTTGATGTAGTTATGCTCTAAGATCAGCGCTTCTGTCTCAGTATGAGTCACCGTGACGTCTATTTTGGCGATATTACTGACAAGCGCGCGAGTTTTCTCACTGTCTACTTTTTTTCGAAAGTAGCTTGAAAGGCGCTTTTTAAGGTCTTTGGCTTTACCTACGTAGATTACAACAGCTTCGGCGTTGTACATTCTGTAAACGCCGGGCTGATGAGTTACTGTCTTGAGAAAGGAAGCCGAATCGAAAGGAGGATTCACGCTAAAGGGTCTCGGTGTCCAGCATTCCGTGGCGAATCGCTAAGTGAGTTAACTCAACGTCACCATTAATGTCCAATTTACTAAAGAGTCGGTAGCGATAGCTGTTGACTGTCTTTGGACTTAAATTAAGTTGCTCAGAAATATCCGTTACCTTTTGACCTTTGGTGATCATAAGCATGATCTGCAATTCACGTTCGGATAAGTCTTTAAAAGGGTTCTCAGAGGCTGGAGAAAATTGACTCAATGCCATCTGCTGCGCAATCTCTGGCGAGATGTAACGCTGCCCACTATTAACTACACGAATCGCATTCACCATTTCGTCAGGGCCAGCACCTTTGGTTAAATAACCAGACGCACCTGCCTGCATCACCTTGGTTGGAAACGGGTTTTCTGTATGAACGGTAAGTACGATGATTTTCACATCAGGATTCACGCGAAGAATTTTTTTAGTGGCTTCCAAGCCGCCAATTCCTGGCATGTTCATGTCCATTAAAACGACGTCAGCATGATTACTGCGACACCATTTTACTGCATCTTCACCGCTGTCAGCTTCTCCTGCTACGTTCATTCCACGGACGTCTTCAATAATACGTCGTATCCCTGTGCGAACCAGCTCGTGATCATCTACAAGGAAAACATTTATCAAACTTGTATCTCCACACTTTGTATTGGTTCTGCACCCACATAACCATTATTTGTTAAATGTGGATATCAGTATGACTGCCTATATACTAACGTAATCGACAAAAAATTGCTTTCTATGAATATGTGCTGAAACGCAAACTTTAGCAAGAACTTATTCATAAACCACTCTATTATTTTAGAGCGTGATGAGCAGAACCGAAATCTAAGAAAAGACAATTAACAACATTAAGTACAATAAATCAAGTAACTAGGTTTCATATTGCCCAGAGAAACACGCTATAACTTAAAATGACACTGTCCCTCTTGCACCAAAGACTAACTTGTAATCACTAATTCCAGCAAAAATTTGAGACGCTTTCTTTACTGGTTATTTTTACAGTTCTTAGTGTTAAACTAACGTTCTTCAAGTTTTCTAAGGTTTCTCACATTTGAATATTCAACAAGGCTTCCTGCTAACTCGACATGCACGAGACATCAAAGGTCAAACTCAAATCGAGCTGTGGCTTTCGACAGAAGCAGGCCCTACTCAGTTACTTATTAATGGTGAGAAGCCAGTATTTTTCATCGCTCAGAAACACTCAGAGCAAGCAAAGACACTCGCACGAGAAAAAAACATATTCGTCGACATCCGCCTTTTGGATCTCAAAACGTTTGAACATACGCCTCTTGCTGCCTGCTATACCAATGTAACCAGAGACACTCTCGCACTCAAAGACACATTCGCTCAAAAAGATATCACTACGTATGAAAGTGATATTCGCCTCGCCGATCGCTACCTAATGGAACGTTTTATCAAAGGCAGTATCGAGTTTACAGGCAATGTGACTCGCACCAATGGCTACCAACACGTCCAGAGCGCAAAATGCCGTGCGGGGCAATATGAGCCGAAGTTAAACGTTGTCTCGTTAGATCTAGAATGCTCTGAGAAAGGCATTCTTTACTCAATCGGATTAGACAGCGTCATGGATTCCCGCGTTATAATGATCGGAGAACCAGAACCTTCGGAGACACCGATACAATGGGTTAAGGATGAAAAAGCGCTTCTAGAAGCACTCATCGTTTGGTTTAAACAATTCGACCCCGATGTCATTGTCGGTTGGAACGTCATTGATTTTGACTTTCGTCTGCTACACAAACGAGCAGAATGGCACAACATGAAACTAATGCTTGGTAGAGCAGACCAAGCCAGCTTTTTCAGAAGTTCATCTCAAAGCCAACAAGGGTTTATTTCCATTCCAGGGCGAGTTGTAATGGACGGTATCGATACGTTAAAAACGGCGACTTATCACTTTCGGTCTTGGTCATTAGAGTCTGTATCTCAAGAACTCTTAGGGGAAGGGAAAGAAATCCACAACGTTCATGACCGCATGGATGAGATCAATCGTATGTACCGCTCCGACAAACCATCGCTGGCTAAATATAATTTACAAGACTGCGTGTTAGTGAATAAGATTTTCAATCACACTCACCTGCTAGACTTTGCAATAGAGCGCTCTCGTCTCACTGGTGTCGAACTGGATCGTGTCGGCGGTTCGGTTGCAGCATTCACAAACCTATACATGCCTCAGATACACCGAGCAGGCTACGTTGCTCCGAACCTACACCCTGAAAATTGGATTGCCAGCCCCGGAGGTTACGTGATGGACTCCATCCCTAACCTATATGATTCTGTTTTAGTATTGGATTTTAAGAGTCTATATCCATCGATTATTCGCTCTTTCTTGATTGATCCTATGGGTTTAGTTGAGGGGTTATTGCTCGATATTGGAAAAGAAGAAAATCAGGCTGTACCTGGCTTTCGCGGTGGGCAGTTCCATCGTACGAAACACTTTTTACCAGAAATGATTGAAAAGCTTTGGGCAGCACGTGATGTTGCAAAGAAGAACAATGAAAAAGCTTTTTCTCAGGCAATCAAAATCATCATGAACTCCTTTTATGGCGTACTGGGCTCATCGGGATGTCGTTTCTTTGATACTCGGTTAGCTTCTAGTATTACCATGCGCGGACATGAAATCATGAAGCAAACTAAGGTGCTGATTGAGGAGCAAGGATATCAAGTGATTTACGGCGATACGGATTCCACATTCGTGTCGTTGAATCGACCATACAGTCAAGTAGAAGCTGACGCTGTTGGAAATCAATTAGTTGATTACATCAACTCTTGGTGGCAAAAACACCTGCGTTCTGAGTACAACCTAACATCTATGTTGGAAATCGAGTATGAAACCCATTATCGCAGATTCCTTATGCCAACGATTCGTGGCGCGGAAACTGGCTCGAAAAAGCGCTATGCGGGTTTAATCGGTGAAGGAGAGCAAGAACGGATTGTATTTAAAGGGTTAGAAAGTGCCCGTACTGACTGGACCTCGTTAGCACAGAAATTTCAAAATACACTCTATAGCATGATTTTCCATGGTGAAGATCCAAGCGACTATGTCCGAGAGATGGTTGAGAAAACTAACAACGGTGAATTTGATGAACAGTTGGTGTATCAAAAGCGACTGCGAAGAAAACTGCATGAGTATCAGAAGAACGTCCCGCCACAAGTGCGTGCAGCTCGTTTAGCCGATGAGATAAATGCCAAGCTTGGCCGCCCATTACAGTATCAAAACAAAGGGCGAATTGAATACATTATTACCGTGAACGGCCCTGAACCTTATGAGTACCTCAATAGCCCGATTGATTATCAACATTACATTGATAAACAACTCAAACCCGTTGCGGATGCGATTCTCCCTTTCATTGGGACGGACTTTGACAGGCTTTCAGCGCCACAAATGGGGTTGTTTTAGCCGATACGAAACTCTGTTTTCTGGTACTGTTTGACTAACCAATCACCAAACGCATCAATTAGCCCGATAACAGAACGCTTGGGAATACCCCGGCCAGAAAGTAAAATTTCTAGCCGCTCGATCTCAAGCTGCTTTTCAGGATGATAAGTTAAGAATACCTTGCCACATTGTATAGGGTCATCAAACCAACGTTTATCTCGATACATCACCAAAGAGTATGACGCTCTTAGTAACTTTTTTGCAATCACGCGCTGGGTGGCCACCTGCTCTTCTATCGTCTTCGCTTGTACGATTTTTTTGCGATACACCGTAATCCAATCTTCCACATCCATATTCCAGTGCTTAGCAATTTCCCAACTTGGGACGTAATCACCGAAGCAGTCTGCTAGATCATCACCATAAACACAGACACAGCAATGCTTAAGCATAAAGCCCCAAGTAAAAATACTATCTAAATTAGCCACTTCGCTCACTAAGGCTGTACGGACCGATACACCATTAACGTGAGGGTAACTCTGCTGCGCACGCCACTTAATTGTGCTGAGCAAAGTCGCGCGATTGTGCTCAAAGGATGATTGAGTAACGACAACCAAGTCTAAGTTCGACTTCCCAACGATCGCTGTTTTGCGAGCAACACTACCGTATACATAAACGCTGTGTAAGTTTTGCCCCAGTCCACCTTTGAGACAAGCGGTGACTTCCCTAATTAAAGGCGCAAACTCTGGTTGAAATGGTTGTTTAGGATCGATAACAGGCAGAGACATGACTTAAAACGTGTTCTCAGATGGTTCAAGAAGTTGGACTATATGTTCTCTTAGCCGACTCACTGAATCAAGTCCATTCAGGTGTTTAGTCATGGGAGTAACAACAAATTTCTGCAATGAATTTTAATGCTAGGCGGCTAACTTAGCGCTATAATCACCGAGTTTTGCTTAATAAGTATGAATAGGAATATACAATGCCAAAGGCAAGTGAAATCAAAAAAGGCTTCGCAATCGAGTCTAATGGTAAAACTCTTCTAGTTAAAGACATCGAAGTAACGACTCCTGGCGGTCGTGGCGGCGCTAAAATCTACAAAATGCGTTGTACAGATCTAAACACGGGCGCACGTGTAGATGAGCGTTACAAGTCTGATGACGTTGTTGAAACGGTAGAAATGAACAAACGTGCAGTTGTGTACTCATACGCTGACGGAGATGAGCACATCTTCATGGATAACGAAGACTACTCACAATACACATTCAAGCACAATGAAGTTGAAGACGACATGCTGTTCATCAACGAAGATACACAAGGTATCCACATTATCCTTGTTAACGGTGCTGCAGTGGGTATTGAACTACCATCTTCTGTTGAGCTAGTGATTGAAGAAACTGACCCTTCAATCAAAGGTGCTTCTGCATCTGCTCGTACTAAACCAGCACGCTTCGCTTCAGGTCTTGTCATCCAGGTTCCTGAGTACATTGCAACTGGTGACCGTGTTATCATTAACACAGCTGAACGTAAATACATGAGCCGAGCATAAGCATGTCTGATTTGATTTCTTACGACGACGTCATCGACGCAGCGTACGACATTTTCCTTGAGATGGCTCCAGATAACCTAGAGCCTGCTGACGTGATTCTGTTTACTGCGCAATTTGAAGATCGTGGTGCCGCAGAACTTGTTGAAACCGGTGATGACTGGGTTGAACATGTTGGCTTCGAGATCGACAAAGAAGTATATGCAGAGGTTCGTATCGGCCTAGTAAATGAGGAAAATGACGTTCTTGATGACGTATTTGCTCGTATGCTAATCAGCCGAGACCCTGAACATAAGTTCTGCCATATGCTTTGGAAACGCGATTAACGTTTCTTCATCATGAACAAAGATACCAGCCTAGTGCTGGTATTTTTTTATCTGCTGTTTTTGTTTAGCTGAGATATTTGTTTATCCAAAACACCCTGCTCTATATCGGCTTTAGATCCTTTTGTTATGTAACAGATAAGAAAAAGGCTTGCCGAATTGGCAAGCCTTTCTGATGTTTTGCTATCGATTAACGATGCTTGTTGCGTGCGCCTTGGTCACCAGCAGTCTTCTTCGGCTTACGACGAGAAGGGTTGTTGCTGCGACCTTTTGGTGTGTTAACACGCTCTTCATGGCGCTTAACTGCGCGACGAATTTTTTGGCTGCGTGCACGCTCACGTTTGCGTGACGTGTTGTCTTTGTTCAGATCAAGCATGGTTTCTTTCTCTGGACGAAGCTCTACAAGCTCACGCAAGTAGTTTACTTCTTTCAGGTCAAGCTCCATCCAACCGCCACGAGGCAGTTTCTTGTCTAAGAAGATGTCGCCGTAACGAACACGTTTCAGACGGCTAACGGTACACTCTTGCGATTCCCATAGTCGACGAACTTCGCGGTTACGACCTTCGTTGATAACAACGTAAAACGTGTGGTTCATGCCTTCACCACCCGCGTAAACAACATCTTCAAAGCGAGCTAAACCGTCTTCCAGTTCAACACCTTTTACTAGATTACGAACTTTCTGTTCAGTTACTTCACCGAACACACGTACTAGGTATTCACGTTCAACTTGGCGGCTTGGGTGCATTAAGCGGTTCGCCAGTTCACCATCCGTTGTGAAAAGTAGAAGACCAGAAGTGTTCGCATCCAGACGACCAACTGAAATCCAACGAGAGCCACGAATTTTTGGCAGACGATCAAAAACAGTACGACGACCTTCTGGATCGTGACGAGTACACAGTTCACCCTCAGGTTTGTAGTACGCAAGTACACGACAAATCACTTCTTCTTGAATCTTTGCAGAGACAATGTGACCATCGATACGAACTACGCTGCTCTCGTCTTCAAGTCTTTCACCAAGCTTAGCGACTACACCGTTCACGCTAACGCGACCAGATTTAATTAACGATTCAATCTCACGACGAGAACCGTGACCAGCACGTGCTAATACTTTTTGTAACTTTTCGCTCATTTATCTACCTATGTGTCGTCTTCACAGACGTCTAGACCAGGATTGGTCTGTATTTTGCTATTTACCCATTTCAGTGGGATTTTTCGGTCGGACATTATACGTAACTTTCTTAGTTAATGTAAGCTAAATCGGCGCCATTCTCCACACCAAAATTCACTTCAAAAATGACCGAAATATTTGTCCTATTCTGCAACTTTTTTACTACTTAAAGCAGGCATTGCTCAACGAGAATCCCACTAATATCGGTCTTCCTGAACCACTTTAACCACGCGGTACCTGATAAAATTGTCAGGGTTACAACAATAACCACTTGGGGTGTGTTTACTGTTCGTATTGCTAGAAAGCAACGAAAAATAAGCCGTCCCTGTTTGCTGCTAAGTAATACCAATCACCGCAGACAATGAGCGCTCATAGCAAAGCAAGGTCGTGGGTAACAAGACAAAAATTGTCTTTAAGTCATTAGTTCACATCAAAAATAACACTAATGCTATCGTGTACTCTGACTCACTAGGTTCGCTCTGCACTCTCGGCGATTGGCATAAATCAGACAAAAAGGAATAGAACAATGTCTATGCTAAATCTCGACCTAAATTGGATTTTTGGGACATCTCAAGATGACGATATGACAGGCACAAAAGGCTCTGAAACAACCGATATTTTCTTCGGCTTCTGTGGTGATGATAAGTTTGTAGGATACGGAGGTAATGATATTGTCTTCGGTGGCTGGGGAGACGATACCTTGCTTGGTGGCCGAGGTAACGACTTTGTTTCTGGCGGCTTTGGAAACGATTTCCTATCCGGCGGATTAGGAAACGACAAACTCTTTGGTGGCTGTGGCGACGACACAATTTTTGATTATTCAGGCAACAACTACTTGAGTGGTGGCTGGGGTAACGACACGCTCGTTGTTGGTGATGGTGAATCAGTACTGAGCGGTGGCTGTGGAGACGACACCTTCGTGCTTACAAACCGCCTGGCTATTGGTGTACCTGATCAGCCAGTGTCTTCCAACGATATTGATGTTAAAGCCGACATTGTCGATTTTAATATTTTCCATGACAAACTTGTCTTTGATATGGGCCGAGACACTGATAACGATGGCATTCGAGATACGTTCTTGGATTCAGCGGATGATCTGACTTTATCGTACAATGAGTGTGGCTGGGCAGTATTCTCAAGTGATGAATACAATGTTGAAGTGACACTAAACGGTGTGAGCTCTGCATACATCAACTATGCAGAACAAAATGGTATCGACATTTTCGATTTCGCTTAACCTCAATCAGTTAAGTTCAATGAGATATTCGATATGACAACTAAAATAGGAGGCGCGATGCCTCCTATTTTGTTTGACGGTGGTGTGCGTCTACTATTCGAATGGTGCAGGATCACCTGATCCTAAACGCACTACAACAGGTTCACCTTCGCTAAAGTCAATTACAGTCGTAGGTTGTTCACCTAGGTAACCGCCATTAAGAATCACATCAACCGCATGTTCTAGTTTATCGCGAATATCCTCTGGATCAGATTCTGTTACGTCACTGCCAGGTAGAATCAACGACGTAGACATCATCGGCTCACCTAATGCTTCCAACAAGTCCAAGGCAATTTGATTGTCTGGAACACGGATACCGATGGTCTTACGTTTTGCATTCATCAAACGACGCGGCACTTCTTTTGTGCCTTTGAAGATGAAGGTGTAAGGACCTGGTGTGTTATTTTTCAGCAGTCGGAATGCAGAGTTATCCACTCGCGCATAGAGAGAAAGCTCCGACAAATCACGACACAGTAAAGTAAAGTTATGCTTATCATCCAGACGACGAATCTGACAGATTCGTTCCAGTGCCTGTTTGTTCTCCAACTGACAGCCAAGTGCGTACCCTGAATCAGTAGGGTAAACCACAACGCCGCCGTTACGAATGATTGCTACTGCTTGATTAATCAAGCGAGCCTGTGGGTTTTCTGGGTGAACGTAAAAAAACTGGCTCATTGTAATTCCTCATTATCGAGCCTCTCGGCTCTATATTTTTATGGGTTCTCGACTTCGTATTACTGAGTATTATTCAACGAAGGATCTATTCCCCAATCTTTCCAAACTGGTTCGACGCCAGCAGGCAACCATAGGTTCCTTCCTAGCTCCATCCACGGTGATGGGTAGTGAAAATCACTGCCTTGAGAGGCTAATAGTTTGTATTGTATAGCATAATCAGCCAAGTTGCGCCTTTCTTGTTGCGCTTGCTGTGGCTGTGCAACTTCCATCGCATCACCACCTGCTTCGACAAACGCTGCTAGAAGACGCTTAATCCACTTCGCTGTCAACTTATATCTGCCAGGATGCGCTAATACCGCCATTCCACCAGCCGCATGGATAGCATCAACCGCATCCTTCATCGAACACCAATTCGGTGGTACATAACCTGGGTTATTACGCGTTAGGTATTTTTTAAACACCATTTGCATGGTTTTTGCGTAACCATTATCTACCAACCATTTCGCGAAATGCGCTCTTGTCACTGGAGCATCACCGGCGATTTGCCTTACCTCTTCAAGCACACCTACTCGAGTTGCTTTTTGTAGTCGCTCTGCAATTAACTCAGATCGTGTTATGCGATGCTGCTTCTGCTGTTCTATGAGGGCAGATAATTGTTCATTTTCCGGATCAATATTCAGGCCGACAATATGAATGTCTTTGTTTTGCCAGACGGTCGATATCTCAATGCCATTGATGATTTTTATCGGCAAATTATTATCTTGAACGTATTGCTTAGCTAACGCCAAACCGTCAACCGTATCGTGATCAGTGATCGCCAAAACCTCGATATCAAAACTCAGCGCCCTTTCCACTAAATCTTTAGGTTCTAACCGACCGTCCGATGCAGTGGTGTGACTATGTAAATCAATTCTCATATTTTTATCGTTTTAATGCCGTTTTGGGGTTGACTTTTTACTCTCGCACTAGTTAACTAGTACACAAATACAAAGTACGTAATTTAAGGTTCACCATGTTACAAGAATTTAACCAAAACCAAAAAGCGAAAGTTGCGGTTTGTCTTAATAAGGCAAACTCATCAGATCTTGCTTGGTGGCGCACTTGGACTAGTTCTTGGTGGGCAAACGTATACTTCTAGTTTATAGAACCAAACGTTGTAAAGCCCGCTACTTAAGCGGGCTTTTTTGTTTTGTTGCTCATTTCACATTCAACTGCCTAAACATTAATCGAATATAGCCAACTCTAGATTGGGAGAACGTTTGCTTTATGCGACTATGTACGGCAGGAAGATTTAAACAGCTACAAGGAGGTCTTGTGAACAAGGCCATTGAAATTAAGAAACTTGGACAGCTTGAAGTGCTAACGGCTTCCGTCCCTTATACTCAAGACCCGACTCGCTTGTTCCACACACTATGTGAGAACAAAACTGACAGCCTATTGCTGGAATCTGCTGAGATCGATTCAAAGCAAAATTTAAAATCCCTGCTGATCGTAGATTCAGCGGTTCGCATTGTTTGCTTCGGCCATACCGTTAGCATGCACGCCTTGACCAATAACGGTAAAAACCTACTGTCTCACCTAAACCAGAACATCCGTGGTGACGTTGAGAGCAAGTTCGATGGCGAAACGCTAACTTTGCAGTTTAACCAGCCATGCGACACGTTAGATGAAGACTCTCGCCTACGTGAAGCCTCTTCTTTCGATGCGCTGCGTTTGGTTCAGCATAGTTTTGATATTTCACAGCAAGACAAACACGCAATTTTCCTTGGTGGTCTGTTTGCCTACGACTTAGTCGCAAACTTTGAGCCGCTTGGTAATGCCGAAGCAACAAATCAGTGTCCAGATTACGTTTTCTACGTCGCGGAAACACTACTTGTTGTCGACCATCAAACGGAATCTTGCCAGCTTCAAGCGACGTTGTTTGTTGATGGTTCAGAGAAAACAGCGTTAGAGACTCGTATTGCAGAAATTAGCGCCCAATGTGCAGCGCCAAAACTGTTGCCGAGTGCAGAGCAAATAACAGATGTAACGGTAGAACCTAGCGTGTCTGATGCAGACTTCTGCCAAACCGTTCGCGACTTAAAAGAGTTCGTAGTGAAAGGCGATGTATTCCAAGTTGTACCGTCTCGTAGATTCACTCTACCTTGTCCTTCTCCACTGGCTGCTTATAAAGAACTGAAACAAAGTAACCCAAGCCCTTACATGTTCTACATGCAAGATGAGCTGTTCACTCTGTTTGGCGCATCACCAGAAAGCGCGCTTAAGTATGAAACCGATACCAACCAAATTGAAATCTACCCAATCGCAGGCACTCGTCGCCGCGGTAAGCGCCCTAACGGCGAGATTGATTTCGACCTAGACAGCCGCATCGAACTTGAACTGCGCACCGACATGAAAGAAAACGCAGAACACATGATGTTGGTTGACTTGGCACGTAACGACGTCGCTCGTATTGCTCAAGCTGGTACTCGCCACGTAGCAGACCTTCTAAAAGTCGACCGCTACAGCCACGTAATGCACTTGGTGTCTCGTGTGGTTGGTCAACTGCGTGAAGACCTAGACGCGCTGCACGCATATCAAGCATGTATGAACATGGGTACGCTCACCGGCGCACCTAAGATTCGTGCCATGCAGTTGATTCGCGATGTAGAAGGCGCACGACGCGGTAGCTACGGCGGCGCTGTTGGCTACCTCACTGGTGAAGGCACACTCGACACCTGTATCGTGATCCGCTCAGCGTACGTTGAGAACGGCATTGCTCAAGTTCAAGCTGGTGCTGGCGTGGTGTTCGACTCTGATCCGCAAGCGGAAGCAGACGAAACGCGCGGCAAAGCACAAGCGGTAATCTCTGCTATCCAAGCAGCGCATAAGTCACAATAAGGAATAGGGTTCAGAGATGGCTAATATCATTTTTATCGATAACTTTGACTCGTTCACCTACAACCTTGTGGATCAGTTCCGCTCGTTAGGTCACTCGGTCAAGATTTACCGAAACAACATCCCAGCAGAAACCATCGAACAAGCGGTAAACGAGCTTGAAAACCCAGTGGTTCTGCTATCGCCAGGCCCTGGTGCTCCTTCAGAAGCAGGCTCAATGCCTGAGCTTATCCAACGCATGAAAGGCAAAGTGCCGATGATCGGCATTTGTCTTGGTCACCAAGCGATTGTTGAAGCGTACGGTGGCACCGTTGCTGGCGCGGGCGAAATCATTCACGGTAAGGTCTCTATGATGGAGCACCAAAACCATGCGATTTACCAAAACCTACCATCACCACTTGCAATTGCACGTTACCATTCGCTGGTTGCGACCAAGGTTCCTGAGAGCCTAACCATCACAGCAGAAGTGGATGACTTGGTAATGTCTGTTGTACATGAAGAAGATAAAGTTTGCGGGTTCCAATTCCACCCGGAATCTATTATGACGACCTACGGAGCAACACTGTTGGCCAATGCCATTGAATGGGCACTTGAAGAACAAACTTCAGCGAACCCACTCACTGCTTAAAAAGCACTTGGCACATAAGAAATTTATGAGAGGAAATATGGAAGCAATCATCAACCCTATTATTACCAAACTGTACGAGCAAGAATCGCTTACTCAGGAAGAGAGCCAACAGCTATTCGACATCATTATCCGTGGTGAACTAGATCCAATTTTGATGGCGTCAGCGCTGACTGCACTAAAAATCAAAGGCGAAACGCCAGACGAAATTGCAGGCGCGGCAAAAGCACTGCTGGCAAACGCAAACCCATTCCCTCGTCCAGATTATGATTTCGCGGATATCGTAGGTACTGGCGGCGACGGTCACAACACCATCAACATTTCAACCACTGCGGCGTTTGTTGCTGCAGCATGTGGTCTAAAAGTAGCGAAACACGGTAACCGCAGCGTTTCAAGCAAATCTGGTTCTTCTGACCTTCTTGATTCATTTGGTATCAACCTAGCTATGAGCGCAGAAGATACGCGCAAAGCGGTAGACGATATTGGTGTTGCTTTCCTATTTGCACCTCAGTACCACGGTGGTGTACGCCATGCGATGCCAGTGCGTCAAACCATGAAAACACGCACCATCTTTAACATTCTTGGCCCACTGATTAACCCTGCTCGTCCTAACATCGAATTGATGGGCGTTTACAGTAAAGAACTGGTTCGTCCTATCGCAGAAACCATGCTACAAATGGGTATGAAGCGCGCCGCTGTAGTACACGGCAGTGGCTTGGACGAAGTAGCAATTCACGGTGAAACAACCGTTGCCGAAATCAAAGACGGTGAGATCACAGAATACAAATTAACGCCTGCAGACTTCGGTCTAGACGCGCACCCACTAGAAGCAATCAAAGGTGGCGATCCTGAAGAAAACAAAGCGATCATTACCAACATTCTGACGGGTAAAGGTACAGACGCACAATTGGGCGCAGTGGCAGTGAACGTTGCTCTGCTAATGCGTCTATTCGGCCACGAAGATTTAAAAGCCAACACGCAACAAGCGATTGAGGCAATGAATTCAGGCAAGGCGTACCATTTGGTACAACAACTTGCCGCACACGCTTAAGGAATTGAAGAAGATGACTGACTTCAACACTCAGCAAGCTGACAACCTGTCTGAACACGTTTCTAAGAAAGAAGCAGAAATGGCAGAAGTACTGGCGAAAATTGTCCGCGACAAATATCAGTGGGTAGCAGACCGTAAGGTGTCTCAGCCGCTAAGCACATTTCAGTCTGATTTACTGCCATCGGACCGCAGCTTCTACGATGCTCTGAGTGGCGAAAAGACGGCCTTCATCACCGAATGTAAGAAGGCATCTCCTTCTAAAGGTTTGATTCGTGATCACTTCGACTTGGATTACATTGCATCGGTTTACAACAACCATGCTGATGCGATTTCAGTCCTAACAGACGAGAAGTACTTCCAAGGTAACTTTGACTTTCTTCCTCAAGTGCGTGGCCAAGTCAAACAACCGGTTCTGTGCAAAGACTTCATGGTAGATACCTACCAAGTTTACCTAGCGCGTCATTACAGTGCTGATGCCGTGCTACTGATGCTTTCTGTCCTGAATGACGAAGAGTACAAAGCGCTAGAGGAAGCAGCGCACAGCCTGAACATGGGTATCTTGACCGAAGTCAGCAACGAAGAAGAGCTTCATCGTGCCGTTAAGCTTGGCGCACGCGTTATCGGCATTAATAACCGTAACCTTCGCGACCTAAGTACTGATTTGAATCGTACTAAAGAACTGGCACCGACCATTCGCGAACTGGCTCCTAACGCAACAGTAATCTCAGAATCTGGCATTTATACGCATCAACAAGTTCGTGATTTAGCGGAATACGCAGACGGCTTCTTGATTGGTAGTTCACTGATGGCGGAAGACAACCTAGAACTTGCTGTACGTAAAGTGACGTTAGGCGAAAATAAAGTGTGTGGCTTAACGCATCCAGATGACGCAGCAAAAGCATATCAAGCAGGCGCAGTATTTGGTGGCCTGATTTTTGTCGAGAAGTCGAAGCGTGCGGTCGACCTTGAAGGTGCGCGCTTAACCATGAGCGGTGCTCCACTGAACTATGTAGGCGTGTTCCAAAATCACGATATCGATTTTGTTGCTTCTGTCGTGACCTCTTTGGGTTTAAAAGCGGTGCAACTGCACGGTCAAGAAGACCAAGCTTACGTAAACCAACTCAAAGCCGAACTGCCAGCAGCGGTAGAAATTTGGAAAGCTTACGGCGTGACTGATGCCAAGCCAGAACTGCTAGCAGACAACATTGATCGCCATTTATTAGATGCGCAAGTTGGCACTCAAACTGGCGGAACTGGTCAAGTGTTCGACTGGTCACTGATCGGCGACCCAAGTCAAATTATGCTAGCGGGCGGACTGTCGCCAGAAAATGCTCAACAAGCAGCGACACTAGGTTGCTTGGGATTAGATTTAAACTCTGGTGTAGAAAGCGCACCAGGCAAAAAAGATTCACAGAAGTTGCTCGCGGCCTTCACCGCCATTCGCAGCTACTAAAGCTGGATATCAGCTAAAAAATTTAAAGCTATTCGTAGCGAAAAATACGAGAAGGAATATAACGATGGCAAAACTGAATGCCTACTTTGGCGAATACGGCGGTCAGTACGTTCCGCAAATTCTAGTTCCAGCACTGGAGCAACTAGAGCAAGCGTTTATCGACGCGCAAGAAGATCCAGAATTCCGCAGCGAATTCATGACGCTTCTCCAAGAGTATGCGGGCCGTCCAACGGCTTTGACTCTAACTCGTAACCTAACCAAAGGTACGAAAACCAAACTGTACCTAAAACGTGAAGACCTACTTCACGGTGGCGCGCACAAGACCAACCAAGTGTTAGGTCAAGCTCTGCTTGCAAAACGCATGGGTAAAAACGAAATCATCGCAGAAACAGGCGCAGGCCAACACGGTGTAGCAACTGCACTAGCGTGTGCGCTGCTTGGCCTTAAGTGTCGCGTTTACATGGGTGCAAAAGACGTTGAGCGTCAAAGCCCGAACGTATTCCGTATGAAGCTAATGGGCGCAGAAGTTATTCCTGTCCACTCGGGTTCAGCAACGCTTAAAGACGCATGTAACGAAGCGCTACGCGACTGGTCTGCAACTTATGAAGACGCGCACTACCTACTAGGTACAGCGGCAGGTCCTCACCCATTCCCAACCATCGTGCGTGACTTCCAACGCATGATTGGTGAAGAAACGAAGAATCAGATTTTGGCACGTGAAGGCCGTCTTCCTGATGCGGTTATCGCATGTGTGGGCGGTGGTTCAAACGCTATCGGCATGTTTGCTGACTTCATCGAAGAAGAAAGCGTTCGCCTAATTGGTGTTGAGCCAGCAGGTAAAGGTATCGATACTGACCAGCACGGTGCACCACTTAAGCATGGTAAAACAGGCATCTTCTTCGGTATGAAAGCGCCATTGATGCAAGATCCAAACGGCCAAGTTGAAGAGTCTTACTCAGTATCTGCTGGTCTTGATTTCCCTTCAGTTGGTCCACAACACGCCCACCTAAACGCAATCGGCCGTGCTGAATACGACAACGTAACAGATGATGAGGCGCTAGAAGCATTCCAAGAGATTGCGCGTCACGAAGGTATCATCCCTGCTCTAGAATCTTCTCACGCACTGGCTCATGCACTGCGTATGGCTCGTGAGAACCCAGAAAAAGAGCAATTGTTGGTTGTTAACCTATCTGGTCGTGGTGATAAAGATATCTTCACTGTGCATGCCATCCTAGAAGAAAAAGGAGCAATCTAATGAGCCGTTATGAAAAGATGTTTGAGCGCCTAAACGAAAAGAACCAAGGCGCGTTTGTACCGTTCGTAACGGTTTGCGATCCAAACGCAGAGCAGTCTTACAAAATCATGGAAACACTGGTTGAGTCTGGCGCAGATGCCCTTGAACTTGGTATTCCATTTTCAGATCCGCTAGCCGATGGCCCAACCATCCAAGGCGCTAACATTCGTGCTCTAGATTCAGGCGCAACACCAGATATCTGCTTCGAGCAAATCGGTAAGATCCGAGCTAAGTACCCAGAGTTGCCTATTGGCCTTCTGATGTACGCGAACCTTGTTTACTCTCGTGGTATCGAGAACTTCTATGAGCGTTGTGCAAAAGCAGGCATCGATTCTGTTTTGATTGCAGACGTACCAACTAATGAAAGTGCTGAATTTGTTGCTGCTGCAGAAAAGTTTGGTATTCACCCAATCTTCATCGCACCACCAACGGCAAGTGATGAAACACTGAAGCAAGTATCAGAGTTGGGTGGCGGATACACTTACCTACTCTCTCGTGCAGGTGTTACTGGCGCAGAAACCAAAGCAAACATGCCTGTAGGTCATATGCTCGATAGACTGAACCAATTTGATGCACCACCAGCGCTACTTGGTTTTGGCATCTCTGAGCCTGCACAGGTGAAACAAGCACTAGAATCTGGTGCGGCTGGTGCAATTTCTGGTTCAGCCGTGGTAAAAATCATTGAAGCGAACGTTGAGCAGCCACAAATTATGCTCGACAAGCTAGGTGAATTCGTTTCTGCAATGAAAGCTGCCACTCAAAAATAATTTCAGTTTGATATGACACAACAACGCCCGCTTAACATTATGTTTAGTGGGCGTTTTCTTACTATCGCGTTTATACCACGTCATTTTTTGTTCAACGCCCGCACTTTCCAAATCTATCTCAAGCAGAGCACTCAAAGAGTGTTAAGCTTGGGTAACTTAACTAACTCAATAAAGCAATGTGCAGTAAGGTTGCTACATGGAAGAAGTCAAAACACTGCTAGCCAAATGTCCTGTACTATCAGGGCTGCCAGATAAAGGGCTTAGTGAAGCAGCGCAAATGACTAAGGTTCGCTGCTTCGACGAAAAAGCACTGATTTGCAATAAAGGTGCGCTTCAATCTTCTCTTATGGTCATAGCTCAAGGTGCAGTGAGAGTGAACTCAATTAGTTCAAAAGGCAAAGAAGTCACACTGATGATTTTCGAAGCTGGTGGTTGGTTTGGAGACAATGTTTTTTCTCCCGGCATGCCTCGTATTTTTGGTGCGACCGCTCATTCTGACGTGACTGTAATGGAGCTTCCTGGAGATAAATTTCGCCAATTACTCGCCAAATACCCTCAAAGTTACCCCACTATACTCGACTTACTTAGCCGCCGCTTGTGGTCTGCTATTTCTGTTATCGAAGATGACGCGATTAGAGGAATTGAAGAACGAGTCGCCAAAAGGTTGCTGCTGCTTGCTGAATACCAACTTAATCAAGCGATCGATACTCGACCATGCGTTGTCAGGGTAACAAGAGAACATATCGCTAACATGATGGGGCTAACTCGTCAGAGTGTACACAAGATACTAAAACGATTAGAAAGTATCGGGATGCTAGAGCTAAACTATGGCTCAGTAACCATTACCAATCCGAAGCGCTTAGAAGAATACTTTAAAAAACTCGAGCAATAGATCCATTCAACAAACGCTAAGTATTGTCTAACGATAGCTAAAAACCTTATGCATCTAATTGGTCAAGAGCACAACACCATTTGCGCTTAGGCAAGTGGCGCTGTGACACAAAGACCATTGAATTGACTAAGCTATATTCAATTCAGATTTCAACTCACGTTTCAAAATCTTTCCTGTCGCACTCATCGGGAGGTGTTCACGAATTTCGACATAACGAGGATATTTAAACGAGGCTAATTGCTCTTTACCCCACTTTTGTAATGAATCGGCGTCAATGTATTCTTTTGGTTTAAGTACAACGTAAGCTTTTATCTCTTCGCCATACTCTTCATTTGGAATCCCTATCACCGCGACCATTGAAACTGCAGGATGAGTCATGAAAACTTCTTCAATTTCTCTGGGATAAACATTAAATCCACCTCGAATGATCAGATCTTTCATTCTATCGACAATAAATAAATTACCAGAACTGTCAAAGCGGCCCACATCACCAGTATGGAACCAACCATTTTGTAGCGCAGATTCAGTAACTTCTGGACGGTCAAGATATCCCTTCATAACATTATGACCACGCACAACAATCTCACCTTCTTCGCCTATCGGTAGTGCATTGCCTTCAATGTCGATAACTCTTACTTCGACGCCTTGAACCGGTTGACCTACCGAGCCTGGTATACGCTCCTGATCCAAATGATTAAAACATGCAATAGGACTTGTCTCCGATAACCCGTATCCTTCTAAGATCGGCACATTAAATGTTTCTTCAAAGGTTCGAAAGATTTCGGTTGGCAATGGCGCACCACCGCTTACTGCAACACGCAATGACGAGGTATCAAATTGATGCTGCACGTGAAGCAGACCGATGTACATCGTTGGCACACCAGCAAATATCGTCACCCTATGTTTTTCCACCAGCTCAAGAACATATTTAGGCTCAAACCTAGGCACTAACACCAATGTTGCCCCGCCCAAAACACTAGCATTTAAGTGGACGGTTTGACCAAATGTATGAAATAAAGGCAAAGTTACTAAGTGAATATCATCGGCCTGGCTGCCCATAATGTTTTGTGCCACCAGAGCGTTCATTATGATGTTCTGCTGAGTCAGTTCAGCGCCTTTTGGTAAGCCTGTCGTCCCTGATGTATACAAAATCACACATGTATCATCCGCATTACGCGGTATATAATCCGGCAACGGTTGGACATCGGCTATAAACGCATTGAGAGTTATTACACCATTCCAATAGCTTTCATCTTGAGATTGAGTCAATACGACTATGCCTTCGCATGTATCGACTTGTTCAAAGGCTTTGACACCCTCTTTTGCCATTGGCAGTTCTTTCGTCCCTTCAAAGCAGAAATAAAACTTCGCTTTTGAATCTTCTAAGTGATACTTAATTTCTCGCGCTTTCAAAAGCACATTTAATGGGACTGCAACCGCGCCGGCTTTTTGTATTGCATAATAAACAAACGCGAAAAAAGGAATGTTTGGGCATGAAATCGCAACGCGGTCACCTGGCTTTACGCCTTTATTGATTAAAGACGCTGCGATCTTGCCAGCGATCGCATCAAATTGCGCATAATTTATCTTTTCAGCGCCACATATCAACGCCGTTTTATCTGGTTTACTCGCAGCATTTCTTTGTAACGCAGCAGCAAGATTCATCATAGTCTCTTCACCTCTTACTTGTCTTTCTCGTCTAATCAGCTCAGGAGCATTAACTAAGCAAGTTATCCCTAACACTGGATCGTCAGCATTTGATTCTCACCAGTCATTATCATTTAACATTATGTTTACAACGCAATTAGAGCCAAGAATGTAAAGCAATTAACATTTCAGAACGCAAATTAATAAAAGTGTGAGCTTGAAAGAGATGAATTGTTATAAATATCACCCCAAGTCACTAAAAACTCTGACTGCAATAGCAAATACAAAAGCGGTTAAAATTAACAAAAAGAAAACAAATAAAGAAAAATAAACTTGAACAATCCTAAGCGCGACCCTTATAAGAAAAATCAATAGCAAACGTTTGCTATTGAACAAAACTTTATCGTTCGTCAATAAAATATCGATTAATCCATCAATAATACCTTGCTGCATATTGCCAATTGTAAACGATAAGTGTAAAAAGCAAGGCGAGATAATTATCCGTAAATCCATTTATGGTTAGTGGGTAATTTTAGGATTTTACATTTTATTAGCACAGAGGTTATGGAAGTGTTAAAAGAAAAGAGTTTGCTAAACAACATTGGCGTACAAGTCGTAATCGCCATGATCGTGGGCACAGCCGTTGGTGCCATGATGGGTCATGATGCGACAGTGTTCGCTCCTTTAGGTGCTATCTTTATCAACTTAATCAAAATGTTGGTTATTCCTTTGGTCGCTGTAGCCTTGATTTCTGGTGCCGCTGGTCTTGGGAACAGCCAGTCAGCAGGTAAAGTTGGTATAGTCACTCTAGGTTATTTTGGTTTAACATCCGCCCTAGCCGTTGCGCTTGCACTATTTATGGGTGAAGTATTCCAACCAGGCATGGGTATCGACGTCTCTGGCGTTGAAGGCATGTTCTCAGCAGAATACGCTTCAAAAGGTGAACTACCTACTTTCTGGGCAACCATCACGGGTATGATCCCAACCAACGTCTTCCAATCACTAAATGAAGCAAACATCCTACAGATCCTCGTTTTCTGTATGTTCTTTGGTATTGCGATTTCTAAGCAAGCAAAAGAACGTCGTGAACCAATCATCAATGGTGTTAACTGCATCGTTGACGCAATGGTTTGGATGATCAACAAAGTAATGATCATTGCACCTATCGGTGTATTTGGTCTGATGGCAGAAGCCGTCGGTACGTTTGGTTTTGGTGCGCTAATGGTGGTATTTAAACTGTTCGTTGTTTACGTTGCCGCCATCCTAATCTTCGGTTTCGTTGTTTACCCAGCAATGGTGCATGTTTTCACGAAGACATCTGCGAAGAAATTCCTGTCTTCAATGAAGAAACCGCAAGCAGTTGCGCTTTCAACAGCGTCTTCTATGGCAACACTGCCTGTCACAATGGACACCTGTGAAAAAGAGCTGGGCGTAAAAAATTCAACTGCATCATTTGTTCTGCCTCTAGGCGCAACGATCAACATGTCAGGTAATGCGATTTACTATGGCTTGGTTGCTATCTTCTTTGCTCAACTGTTCAATATCGATCTAGGCATGGGCGCTTACATTGCAATTATCGTAACGTCTACATTGGGTGCGGTTGGTCAAGCGGGTGTTCCTGGCCCTTCTTTCCTAGTGGTTGCCGTGCTTCTTGCCGCTGGCATTCCAATTGAAGGTCTACCGCTGCTATTCGCTCTTGACCGTATTTTCGATATGATTCGTACAGCACTGAACATCACAGGTGATGCTGCATGTGCAGTTATCGTTGATGCGCTAATTGAAGAAGAAACGGCAGAAGCTGAGCTAAAAAAGCAAGAAGCCTAACCCTTTCTTGAATAGACCAAAAACCGCTCATAATGAGCGGTTTTTTTGTCTTTTCTTGCATTACGTAACTATACAAATAGAAACCGATGGCATAAATTTTTCAAAATGATATAAACCATTACAAAATATAACAAAACGTTAGAGCTAGGTTTTATCATGAGTCTTGAGCAATCTTTGGAATATCTCACCAAAATAAATTTGCCGATCGAATCAAAGCAGCAGGCCCTGGTTGACTCAGTTATTCTTACCCTAACGAAACAAAAACGAGATGCTCTTTTTCAACAGGTTGCTCTGTATCGAATAAAACTGCTTAAATCTCTCTTTCCTAAACACGCATCAAAAAGTCTTTCTGCACTATTTGAGTTAATGGATTATCGAGATTTAGTGCAACAGTATCCGACAGGTTTCTCCAAAGAGATTCGTTTACTTGAACAACTTGCCGCAGATTGTTACCCGCATTGGATGGTTTTCTGGTGTCAATGCGAGATCGAAGCAATCAAGCAAAAATATCCTTCAAACGAAGCTGCGATTCCTACTCCGCTTCCGTTTGACGACCACAGCTATACTAGCGTGTTAATTGAAGATATCGCAGATTGCGATCTTGAGGTAATGCTGCCAAATCATGCAGCGTTAATGCCGATTTCCGAAGCGATCACACTGAGTAATCTTGAGCTTTTCGTCCAAACTGAACAATGGTTTGAAATCTTGCCTCTTTTATCACTCTCGCAAAAAGGGCAGCACTTTGCCCTCTTGCTCAAATCGTCATCTTCACCAATCATGGTCTCCTCCGCTTTAGTGCAAAGCTGGCATCAACGAAATAACTGGCTCAGTTACTCACCACAGTTTAGTAACGAACAATGGCAGTTTTGCTTTCCTAATCATGGGTACAGTGTTCTCAATCAACTGGGTATTTTGGAGTGTCGTGCTCTAACTCATGAGCACACTCTTATTGAGTTTGATGCTCAGTTTCAATCTCGTGTAAAGAACAGTGAAGCGGTTTGCGAAGTGCTGCGTCTTACGGTGGGAGGCAACATTCAACAAAAGCTGTATTTTTTGTATCTGGCGCAAAAAACTATGATGAGCGAGCTCTATAAAGCAGGCTATAAGCTCGGCTTTACCATTATTGAGCAAGTATTTATGTTAAATTTCTATCAATCTATTGATTTAAGTGCCTACTTTCACTCAGGATACCGCGACATTAACGGTGACGGTACCAAGACATACCGCGGTTTCTGGAATTTAGGTATGATGGTTGAAGCATTTCAAGACATACAATTTCGCGACTACAAACATTGCGTACGAACAAAAAGAATGGATAAAAAGGTGAATGAGCATGCTTGATGTTCATTTGCACGGTCTCTTTTACCCAAAAGCAATGGCATTGTACGCGACTGTACTAATAGTATTCGCTTGGCTACTGTATTACTGCTATCGCCTAAAACAGAAGAGTGAATCAATCTTAGGCTCGCATCACGCGCCTTACATCGCTTATTCCAGCTGTATCATTGTTTGGATAAGCAGCAACGCCTATTTCCATACCGATTTATTGCCAGAATTAGGCTCTGTTGGTGGCATTTTTATGGCTAAGTTAGCGAACTTAGCGTCTTTTTTCGCCTTTGCGTTTGCATTCTATTTTTCTTGCCAGTTAACCGCAGATGTTAAAAAAACAGCGGTCAAAGTCTGGCAAAAAGTCGTCTTTGTCGCACTAGCAACGTATTCACTGTACATCAACTTAGTGCCGAATCTTACTGTCGAAAATGTCACCATTAGTGGTCCAAGCCAGTTCGTCATTGAATTTGGCCCACATACCTCATATTTTTTCATTAGTTTGCTAGCTTTCGTGGTACTAACGCTGCTTAACTTGATTGCCATGCGCGCTAACAGCAGTAAGCTCACGCTAGCAAAAAGCAACTATATGATCGCTGGCATTTTGGTATTCATGTTATCTACGGCAGTGATACACCTTGGAATGACGTATTTCCTTGGCGACTTCTCCCTAACTTGGTTACCACCAGCACTTTCAATCAGCGAAATGTTGTTTGTGGGCTATGCCCTACTTACCTCTCGCTTCTACAGCGCTAAATATCTCACGTACTTAACGGTAAGCGCGCTCTTAGTCTGCGCCATTTTTGTTCTGCCGCTAGGGGCGATATTTATTCCTATCTCTGAAGATAACCAATGGCTTGTTGCGGTACCTTTATGCGCGCTTATCGGTATCACTTGGCACTTGCTTTTTAAGCGAGTCAGTCGTTTCGCTTCGTATTTTATTTATGGGAAACGACACACTCCCGTTCAGCAAATCCTTGGGTTAGAGGAAGAGTTTAAACGCTCAATAGATGATGCTATGCGTCAGTTGGCATCGTTACTTAACATACCAAACAACAAGCTACAGCTAGTCACTAGCAATTACACAGAAACGTTTTACGAAGAGTACCTGCCGTCAAGCAAGTCAGTTCTCGTGCTAGATGAGTTGTCTGAAGAAATTGATTATGCCTCCTCTTCTAAAGGGTCGATGAGAAAGCTCTACGAGCGCATGCGCTCAAGCAATACTGCGCTCGTTATGCCTCTCTTCGGTCGTGGAAAGTCTGTTACTCACTTACTAATTTCTTCACATAAAATAGATAATAAGCTGTTTTCTAATGAAGAAATCTCAGCTCTGCAAACGTTATTAGTTCGCATCCAGAGCACCATTGAAGCCGATAGAAAGGTACGCCAAAGCCGTGCGCTGGCTAACTCCATTGCACATGAAATGCGTAACCCTCTCGCTCAAGTACAATTACAATTTGAAGCTTTAAAACAGCATATAGAGTCAAACGCCTCACTGGATACGCTAAAAAGAGAAATTGATAAAGGTGAAGCCGCTATACAACGCGGTAGACAACTTATCGATATTATTTTACGAGAAGTTAGCGACAGTTCACCAGAGCATGAGCCTTTAGCTCTCACTTCCATACATAAAGCCATCGACCAAGCAGTAAGCCGTTATGGTTTTGAAAACGATCAAATAATAGAGAGAATTAACCTGCCACAGGCACACGATTTTGTCGCGAAGTTAAATGAGACCCTGTTTAACTTTGTCATTTTCAATTTGATTCGTAACGCTATCTACTATTTTGATTCTTATCCCGACAGTCAAATTGAGATTCGTACCCAGACGGGGGCTTACGAAAACATTCTGATCTTCCGAGATAGTGGGCCAGGTATAGATAGCAGTATCTTACACAAGATATTTGATGACTTTTTCTCGTATCAAAAAAGCGGAGGCAGTGGCTTAGGTTTGGGCTATTGCCAACGTGTTATGCGCTCCTTCGGAGGACGAATAGAGTGCCAGTCTGAATTGAACGAGTTCACAGAATTCTACTTGTATTTCCCAGTCGTACCAAACGCACCAAAACCAGAGACATTAAGAGCACCGGACTTTGATAGCTGGAAAGCAACTGCATCACATTCTGAAAATCATTCAGCTCAACACGTACAAGTATGTAAAGATGCACCAACAGTGCTCATTGTTGATGACAAAGAGGTGCAACGCACCTTGGTACAGATGTATTTAAAAAGATTGGGAGTCAACAGCTTACAAGCAAATAATGGAGCCTCTGCGGTAGAACTATTCCACTCTCACAAGATTGATCTCGTTCTTATGGATGTCCAAATGCCGGTAATGAATGGATTTGACGCAAGCCAACGGATTAAGCAAATCACATCCTCCGTTCCAATCATTGCCTTATCTGGTGAGTCTGGAGCTAGAGAGTTGGAGCTAATTTCGAAACTCATGGATGACAGACTCGAAAAGCCCACCACGTTAAATGCACTTCAAGTCGTCATCCAAAGATGGTTACAGAACGAGAATTTTGCACCTTCCAACACTTTTTAATCTGCAAATATAGAATTGGCACTAGATGTGCATTATTGGAGTAAATCGAATTATCCAGAAGGTCAAGCAGGCTGCAAAAGAGTAGCGTATGAGCTTGATAAGGAGATCGCCATGTTACTTCATCGACATACATACTACGGCTTGATTCATCATGGAATCAAAACACTGTTACTTGATCGCTTAGGCCACTATACAGAAGAAGAGTATCATCAATATCTGAGCCTGATGACAGGTAAATCCACTTGCTTCACGATGTCTCTCGAAGAGCTAGAAGCAACGGTCGATAACTTACTACGGGAAGGCTATTTAGAAGATGTAAAAACGCTTATTTCCCAATATCAACGTGTGGCTTAAGGTTTAAAACTCTCAACTCTATTGCCGCTTCACGCGGCAATTTTTATTCCTTCCATATGCTGTTTCGACATGGAAGAATCTTGCGGTCTATACGATATACTAAGCGTTACTATTCTTACCTTAACTTCCTCAGTATTCACATCTTGTCAGATTCCGTTAGACTGTCTTCAATTCAATAATTAGGTAGATTTTGCCATCATGAAGCAGATCCTAGACTTTATACCACTCATCATTTTCTTCGCTTTATACAAGCTGTACGACATCTACGTGGCGACAGGTGCACTGATCGTAGCAACAGCCATTCAGCTTGTCGTCACCTACGCGCTGTATAAGAAAGTCGAAAAGATGCAACTAATAACATTTGTTATCGTCACTACCTTCGGCGGCATGACCCTTTTCTTCCACGACGACAATTTTATAAAGTGGAAAGTCACCATCATTTACGCGATTCTGGCGATTGGCTTAGCAGTGAGCCACGCATTGGGAAAATCAGCCATCAAAGGTATGCTAGGCAAGGAAATTACGTTACCTGACGCTGTTTGGGCAAAGATTAACTGGGCTTGGGTTGGCTTCTTCTCATTCTTCGCTGGCCTAAACATTTATATTGCTTACGAATTGCCGTTGGATGTTTGGGTTAACTTCAAAGTATTTGGAATGTTGATCGCGACATTTGCCTACATGATTGCGACTGGCTTTTACATTTATAAACACATGCCAAAAGAACAAAAAAATAACTCATCCGATGTGTCCACTGATGATTAAAAACTCAGTTTTGCTATAATCCGCGACTTCACAGCGACCTTAGGGTCGCTGTTTTGCTCCATGTATCAGTAAACCGCTCAAACAACGTACCGTTTTCAGACCATTCTTGCTGCTGTAAACCAACTTTCTCTGGTCCGGTATCTGCGGTTTTTTAAGGACCTTTGGTTCTAGGTATTTACTATGTTGGCGCTTAGTTTGAGCGCCTTTAAGATTTAGGATGTCACAATGAGTCAAGAAATTAGCTCTCCGAAAGGTCAAATGCTGCTTCGTACCCTTGCAATGCCTGCAGATACAAACGCCAATGGCGATATTTTTGGCGGTTGGATAATGTCTCAGCTCGACTTAGCGGGCGCGATTCTGGCAAAAGAGATCTCTTGTGGTCGCGTTGTCACCGTTTCGGTATCAAGCATTACGTTCAAAAAACCTGTTGGTGTGGGCGATGTCGTATGCTGCTACGGCGAATGCACTAAGATCGGCCGCACATCCATGAGTGTCGATTTGGAAGTATGGGTCAAACCCGTCAAAGCTCACGGTGTTGGCGAACGCTTCATGGTTTGTGATGCGACCTTCAACTACGTAGCCATTGACAGTGAAGGTAAACCACGTCCGGTTCAGAATTAGTCAACCTACAACGCTAACAGTTAGAAAGGATCTCACATTTTCTGTTGTTCACTTGTGAGAGACACAAAAAAGGCGTTAAATTAACACTTTACCCTACCAATTAAGGAACTATGCTATGTGGTATGTCATCTTTTCACAGGACGTTGAGAACTCGTTGGAAAAACGCATGAGCGTTCGCCCACAACACTTGGATCGCTTACAAAAGCTACAAGACGAAGGTCGCCTTCTTACAGCTGGTCCGATGCCTGCGATAGATTCTGACAATCCTGGTGAAGCTGGATTTACGGGCTCAACTGTCATCGCTGAATTCGCCTCTCTAGAGGATGCTAAAGCGTGGGCAGAAGCCGATCCTTACGTAGCGGCTGGTGTTTACGATCATGTAATCGTGAAACCGTTCAAAAAAGTGTTTTAATTTATGAAAAAATTACTGTGTCTTTTCTTGGTATTTGGTGCTCTGGCTGGCTGCTCATCAACCGATGATAAGCAGCGCCAACTTGAGCTTATGGCATCAAACCGAGCAGGAGTCTTGTCAGCGGGTCTCCCTTTAGAGTACGGTCCACTGCAAATAATGCGTGTCTCATCCAACAAAAATGTTGTAGAGATGATGATGATTTATAACGATGGCGCCCTCGGTGCAAAGCCGTTAAATCAAGTACTGAATACCAGTATCTATACCTACTGCAGCAACCCAGAAGTTCGCAAGCAAATTGATATGGGCTTGATGTATCGTATTAAGGTACGTAATTCTCGCGGTCAGTTGATGGCAGATGAGTTGGTTTCCGCACAGACTTGTACTCAGGTGAAGTAGCTACAGTAATTTTTGTTGCTTTCGGCATGAGACGATGATTCGCTATTATTGGATAATCTGAAAACGAAAGTTAACAATTAAGAATAGAAAAACGGAGACCACAGTCTCCGTTTTTATTTGCTGTAACGACGTGTTACGCCAGCTCAGCACGGAGCTTCTTCGCCGCTGAAACCAGATTTGCCAATGCGGCTTCTGTCTCCTTCCAGTTTCGTGTTTTCAGACCACAATCTGGGTTTACCCACAAACGTTGAGCCGGAATTTTTTCTGCCGCTTTCTTGATTAAACCTTCAATCCATTCTTCCGTAGGAATGTTTGGTGAGTGAATGTCATAAACACCAGGGCCAATTTCGTTCGGGTAATTGAACTCTTCAAATGCTTTCAGCAACTCCATATTCGAGCGAGATGTTTCAATGGTAATGACGTCCGCATCGAGTGCCGCAACCGAATCAATGATTTCATTGAACTCGCTGTAACACATATGAGTGTGAATCTGAGTTTCTGGTTTTGCACTTGCCGCAGAGACCTTAAACGCATTTACGGCCCATTCTAAGTACGCTTTGTGATCGCGTTTTTTGAGTGGTAAACCTTCTCGAATGGCTGGCTCATCAATTTGAATGATATTGATGCCTGCATCTTGCAGGTCAGACACCTCATCACGCAGTGCCAAAGCAAGTTGCTGCGCAATTTCTTGACGTGTGATGTCTTCACGTGGGAACGTCCAACACAAAATCGTAACTGGTCCAGTCAACATGCCTTTCATCTGTTTGCTGGTTAGCGACTGGGCGTACGTCGACCATTCAACCGTGATCGGTTTTTCACGTTCAATGTCAGCAACTACAATGGCAGGTTTCACACAGCGAGAGCCATAACTCTGTACCCAACCAAATTTGGTCGTTTGAAAACCCGCCAAGTTCTCAGCGAAGTATTCCACCATGTCGTTACGCTCTGCTTCGCCGTGAACAAGCACATCTAGGTCGAGCGCCTCTTGACGTTTTACTGCGTCAGCAATATGTCCTTTAAGTGCTTGGATATATTCAGACTCAGATAATTGACCTGTACGATAAGCGCTGCGCTGCACCCGGATTTCACCCGTTTGAGGAAAAGAGCCGATTGTCGTTGTTGGCAACAAAGGCAAGCCCAATACTTCAGCTTGATGCGCGGCACGCTCTGCATAAGGTGCGCTGCGCTCGGCAATTGACGAGGTAATGTTGTTTATACGCGCTTGTACTTGAGGCTTATTCACATGTGTTGCTGTCTTGCGCGCTTTGATTGGCTGGCTATAGGTATCACAAGCGCGAATCGCATTTTGGTCACCATCGAGCGCGCGGCCAAGCAAGGCGACTTCTGTTACTTTTTGTTTTGCGAACGCAAACCAGCTTTTCACTTCCTCACTGAGTTCTGTTTCCTGTTCCAGATCAACCGGGCTATGTAGCAGAGAACATGAACTGGCAACCCAAAGTTTGTCGCCCAGTTTCTCTTTGACTGGCTGTAGACGCTCGAGTTGGGCACTTAAATCCGAACGCCACACGTTACGACCATTCACAACGCCAGCAGAAAGCACCCACCCCTCCGGTAACTTGGCAACCACATCGTCAAGCTGCTTAGGGACGGTAGATAAATCGATATGCAAACCATCTACCGGAAGCTCTACAATTTTGCCTAGCGTATCGCTTACGGAGTCAAAGTACGTCGTTAGCAGCACTTTTACATCGCTTCGAATCACTTGGTAGGCTAGCTTAAACGAATCAGCCCATTTGCTTTCTAGCTCCAGTGACAAAATTGGCTCATCAATCTGAACCCACTCAACACCTTGACTTGCTAGCTTTGCCAAAATAGCTTGGTAAGCAGTAAGTAAGCGTGGTAGCAGGGTTAAGCGGTCAAACCCTTCTTCGACCTCTTTGCCCAAGTAAAGGTAACTGACTGGACCAAGCAAAACAGGCTTCACTTGGTGGCCAGCTTGAAGCGCTTCGTTGACTTCTTCAAACAGTTGCGGCCAGCTCACTTCAAACGTATCGTCCTTGCTGAATTCAGGGACAATGTAATGGTAGTTTGTGTTGAACCATTTGGTCATATCCGATGCCGCAGCGCCCGCACAGCTGCAACCCGCCTGAGATTGACCGCGACCCACTTTGAACAACGTATCCAGGTTAGGGAAACCATCAGCGTGACGCTTTGGCACATGACCCAATAGCAACGTGGTCGTCAGTACATGATCGTACCAAGCGAAGTCGCCAGCGGTGGCAAAACTCAAGCCAGCATCTGTTTGCGTTTGCCAGTTTTTAGCGCGCAGATCTGCTCCAACCTTTTTAAGCTCTGCTTGATCAATTTCTCCGCGCCAGTATTTTTCCTGAGCGAATTTTAATTCTCGTTTTTCACCGATGCGTGGATAACCTAATATGTGAGTCGTTGTCGCCATGTCCCTATTCCTTTCTCAATTTTGTTCAATTTGTTTGGATCAGAGCATCTTTCGGTAAAGAATAAGATATCTGGATGGCTAAACTATCGCTCTCATCTGATATTAGAACAACGTCCATTTATTCAACTTGTTTATTAAAAAAATTCATCATGAAGCGACATGATTCGCAAATAAAAACAACAAATAGACGTCTAGACGTTTACATATCCATTTTTTGTCGTTAAGTTATTTACACGATTGCTATTCTGTTCATAGCGAGCAACAAAGGATGAAAGGAATTCATGATAGAGCTAAAACATTTGCGGACACTCACTTCGCTTCGAGACACTGGCTCTCTAACGGCAACAGCGACCGCTTTACATCTCACTCAGTCGGCACTGTCTCATCAGATCAAAGATTTGGAGGCGCGAATTGGAGGGCAACTGTTCCTGAGAAAGACTCGTCCGGTGAAGTTCACTTCAGAGGGAGAAATCCTATTGCGTCTTGCAGAAGATATCCTTCCGAAACTCGCAAGAGCAGAAAATGATTTAGCGAGCTTGAAAGAGGACGTCAATGGCCGATTACATATGGCCATTGAATGTCACTCTTGCTTCCAATGGCTAATGCCTGCACTTAGGGAGTACCAACTTGCTTGGCCTAGCGTAACATTGGACTTTTCCTCTGGTTTTGGCTTTGAACCACTCCCAGCTCTATTGGCAGGCGAACTCGATCTCGTTATTACTTCCGATATCCAACCTCGATCTGAAGTCCACTACGAGCCTCTATTCGACTTTGAAATGCGTTTAATTACCGCAACCAACCACCCATTGGCGGAAAAAGAAATTATTGATCCGCAAGATCTCGCAGATCAAACCATGCTCTCTTATCCGGTTCAAAAACAAAGGCTAGACGTCGTAAAGCACTTTCTTCAGCCAGCAGGAATAGAACCTGCGAAATGGAAGCAAGCCGACAACACTCTCATGTTAGTTCAGATGGTCTCTGCTGGATTAGGGGTGGCGGCACTACCCAATTGGGCGATTTCTGAATTTTCTCGCCAAGGTCTTATTACCAGTAAACCTTTCGGCCAAGGCTTATGGCGTCGCTTGTTTGCAGCAACGCGTCACTCAGAGAAAGAAAAGCGTTACTTACAAGCTTTTTTCGCAACCGCGAGGCTACAATGTAAAAGCCACCTTGACGGAATCAAGATGGCTTAAAAGATTTGGATTATGAAAGGCTTAGCGTTGATATGCTTTAAATTGGTTAGTCAATGGATCGTACTGATAACCGAGCATATCAAGCTTGCCGACTACAGACTCTACATCCATCTCATACACTGATACTAACTCGTCAAAACTGTCGCACTCTAAACGTAGCTTTTCGTTGACGATACCTAGCAAAATAGTGCTGTCCAGATTACCTACATTGCTTAAATCCATCGCGACTCTCCTCTTCGACAAGGTATATAAACAAGCGTAGTAGTAATCACGCGAATTTAAAGTGAGTGCGATCTAAAACGTGATCACCTTATACCCAAACACCAAGAAAGCACTTGGATATAAGCCGTCTAGCTTTGTCTTTAGAATAGAGGTTAAGCCGCGAGAGAGAATAAACCTTGCAGGCTCGTCATCGACGCGAGTGCTAGCAACAAGGCTACGCTCAGTTGCACCTTTTCTGGTTTCTTATGCGTAAAAATATGCCAACACCACACGATAATTGAAGAAATTAGCATAGCTAAAGACAGCAAGATTGGCTGTGTTGCAGCGTTTAGTGTGGCTTCATTTAACTGGTAAGAAGCAAACAACGTTGCGATGACTAATAGCATTCCAGACACAATGCCCGTAACTGGTAAAATACGGTGAAATGCCTGTAATCTGCTGCGAGCTATCGTAAGCAGCAATTGAGAAAATGACGCCCCAAGGAAAAATATCATTAGCGCCATCGCTATCGATGCTGGCCAGCTTGATTGCTCAAATACTTGAATACTCACATACGCAAAGGCCAAACCATTCGCTAAATGCATCGCCCATAGTGGCCCTTTTTCACGCGTTTTCTTGGTTTGAACCTGAGAATAGAAGTAGAAAATAGCAAACACGATCATAAATGCTTCAATGCGAAGTGACGCAACAGCGAGCCACAATACAGCTACTGCAGGCAACATTTTATGAAGACGTCCTCGCTGACCAGGACAAATATCGCCCTTGATTAGAAGCAAAGTCAGTAGCGCTTGTGCGCCAAATAGCATCGGAGGGAAAGTAACCAGCAATTGTTGAATCATGTTGAATGCACGCTCAAAAGTCATTTTGGGGGGCGATAATATCAAATCAACTATCGCCAAACCACCGAAAGTCGGCCCCAAAATGAGCTAAAACGGTAAGACAATTTTATTCACAGAGAAGCAAGATACTTCAACGCGTCTTCCTGCGTTAAAACTCCACGGTACTCTTCTTTGGTATTACACAGTACCCAAGGGAAACGAATCCCGGTTTTAACCAACTCTCGAATAACAGAGACAGGTAAATCCTCATCAACCAACACAAATTCGGTGCTCATTATCTGATTAACAGGACGTTTCCAAATTCGGCTTTCTCGTTCAGTTTCTCGCTCTGTGCCCATCGAGGGCGTTAGGTGTAAATTCACCATCTCTTTCGTAATTAACCCAACACAACGATTTTCATTGAGAACAACTAAAGGCAAGCTTGGATTCAAATTCATGTACTCAACTGCCAAGGAGAGGTTCTCCAGGGTCCATAGACCTGACTTGTTCATGGCTCAAAGATTGCAACACATCACTTTGCTTAGACTCAATCGCGATGTCAGAGAACAGATGCTCATAACTGTCCGCTTTATCCATCAAATCGACAGGCACGGCAGCAGAAAATAGAAAGCCCTGCATGTAATCGACACCGATTTCTGCCAATACTTGAAGTTCTTGCTTAGATTCCACGCCTTCAGCAACCACTTTTACATTCATTTGCTGTGCAAGCTCGGTGACCATTTTCACAATGTTATAGCTGGTGCTCCCTTTATGAATGTTCTTGATGAATTTTCGGTCTATTTTCAGTAAATCAAACTGCCCTTTTTCTAGATAAGAAAAAGAAGAATACCCAGTACCGAAGTCATCAATCGCGATCTCAATGCCCTCTTTCCGCACTTCCTCTAGAGCTCGAATATGCTCCTCATCTTGTTCAAAATACGCGGTTTCTGTTAGCTCGATAGTTACTCGCTTAGGGTCTACACCACTGGCTTTAATCAAATCATGCGACCGCTGAAGGATCTGAAGAGAATCCAATTTCGTATTGAGGGAGCGATTGATGGTCACGCCCACTTCCTCGCCATAAATTTCTTGTAAGCGCGGAAAGTGCTTCAACGCAGCTTGGCAGACCACATCATCAAGTGCCGCTATGAGTTCTAGATCTTCAATAATAGCGATCATCTTTTGCGTGCAATACGCATCATTTTCATCATAGAAGCGTGCGAGAGCCTCGAACTTAACCACGCTTCCGGTTTGAACGTCGATAATCGGTTGAAAGTAAACGTCCACTAGCCCACTCTCTATTTGCGCCTCCAAAAACGCCTCGAGATGTTGGCGCTTCACTAATTCAGAGTGAAGTTCACTGTCGTAAAAGTTGAAATAGCTACCTTCACCGAAAATAGAGGACAACATTGCTTGCGCTGCATGTGCTAGCGCTTGTCTTGGTCGGTTCGTATCATAGCCAAGGATTGACACACCAGTTTGGCCTTTAACGATAGTGGCATGCATTTTTGTGCCCATTTCATTTCTAAGCTCATTAAAGAACCCTTTCATGGCAATTTGGATCAAACGAACCGGGCTCAACCATTGACAATGAGGGGTCTGCAAGCATACGACAAACACATCCCGAGATAACTGCCCCGCAATACTGGTGTAGCGACTTCGCATAATAAAATCTGCAAAACCTAATTGCTGTTCAAGCAAGTATCTCTCCGAAAACTTGGGTCTTAGTGTCATAACAATGTTGAGTTCTTTATTTCTGCTTTCATTCGCTAAGGTAGCTAATTGGAGTTCAAATTCTTTCCTCGTCGGTAAAAAGGCAGCCCAATCATGCTGTTGTTCACAACGATTTTTCATCCACAACAACGAAGCAGAAATATCCGTAGAAAATCCGAGATAAAGAATTCGTCCAGAGTGAAACGTAAGTCGGTAAATACAAAGATGATGAGCTTGGTTGCTACCGTTTGCTGTTTTGCTCAGCAAGTTACCACACCAACATCCTTCATCATTAATTTGCTGCCACAGCTGATCATAAAACGCTTGGCTATGGTGAGAGGTACTGAATATATGAGTTTTAAGCCCAACCAGATCTCGGTTTTGATAGCCCATTTGTAACTCAAAGGCACGGTTACAACCTAAGATGCGCGTATCTTCATCGGCAACTAAAACGCCTACATTTGGCAAATCAAAAATCGTTTCGAGGATTTTCGCTAACTCCTCGCAACCAGTGATTGTTAATTGTGGAATGATAGTGCCTTGGATAATGCGCTTATTGAGCCTTTCAAAACTAATAGTAACGTGCACTAAGTTAACGTTTTTTAGCATCATGCAACAAGAAAACCGCCCCCGTCCGCCAAAGAGTTCCACTTCTAGAATTCGTTGTTTTAGCGTTTCTTGTTGCCCCATCAGCATATGATCAAACAAGTTATTTAGGCTGGTTACTGGCGTACTTATCCCAAATGCCTTTGCCATTCCTTGCTGATCACATTCGAACTCGCGAGTATCAATATCGTAAGACCACTCTATAACAGGAGTTAGACTGGAAGTCGTTTGCATTTTTGGATGCACTGTTGTCGTAGATTCACTCATACCCTAGCCCCTTTTTTTGTAATTAGCCCAAGGCTCAAAATTCACAGTCAATTCGCGACATTCCAGTTGGGACCTGCCGATCCTCTTTATAGATGGATTGTGTCAACGATAAGCCTATCGACTTAGAACTATTTCCAGAGCAGCTCAGCCTTTTGCATTTAATATGCACTAATTTGATTATAGGCTTTACCCCATATAAGCACACCATTGCTTATACTTTGTATTAAGATTGCGACATTTTTCATGAACCGATCTATAACCATGAGGCTTTCAAGGTGAAATTAGACAGAAAATCGCCGATAGAGCATTGATATTTTTACAAACCAAATAAAACTCGATGAACTAAGCTGGAATAGATGAGTTTGTTATAGATACCTGATAATCAAATCGCTATAATTCGCGCTCCCTGGAACAGAGAGCAAAATATGACCAATAACATCACTCCTATTCATGAGTACAAAAAATACTGGGCAGAGTGTTTTGGTACGGCACCTTTCTTGCCGACCAGTCGCAAAGAAATGGATGCCCTAGGATGGGATAGCTGTGACATTATCATTGTAACCGGTGACGCTTATGTGGATCACCCAAGCTTTGGTATGGCTATCATTGGCCGCCTGCTAGAAGCACAAGGTTTCCGTGTCGGTATCATTGCTCAACCAGAATGGCAAAATAAAGATGAGTTCATGCAACTTGGTAAGCCAAATCTGTTCTTCGGGATCACTGCGGGTAACATGGACTCCATGATCAACCGTTACACCGCGGATAAAAAGCTTCGTCACGATGACGCGTACACACCGAATAACGAAGGTGGTAAACGCCCAGACCGCGCGACTTTGGTTTACTCTCAGCGTTGTCGTGAGGCATACAAAGAAGTACCTATTGTTTTAGGTGGTATCGAAGCTAGCCTACGCCGTGTGGCGCACTACGATTACTGGTCAGATAAAGTTCGCCGTTCTGTACTGTTTGATGCAAAAGCAGACATCCTACTTTTTGGTAACGCAGAGCGCGCACTTGTCGAAGTAGCACATCGCATCGCAAACGGCGAAGACATCAGCACCATGACCAATATTCGTGGTACTGCCGTGAACTTGCCAGCGGCGCCAGAAGGCTACACGGTTATTGATTCTTCTCGCATTGAAAAACCTCGTAAAGAAGCGTTCGTACCAAAGAACCCATACGAAGTAGAAACTCAGTGTGAAACTAAAAAAGACGAGCCAGTTGCACAACCAATCACGATTCGCCCATCACGCCACGATGCTGCGACGACTGCGGTCCGTTTACCTTCGTTTGAAAAGCTAAGAAACGATCGCATTCTTTATGCGCATGCAAGCCGTGTATTGCATCTAGAAACGAACCCGTACTCTGGTCGAGCGTTACTTCAAAGCCATGGTGATCGTGAACTTTGGGTAAACCAAGCTCCAATTCCATTGACGACCGAAGAGATGGACTTTGTGTTTGGCCTGCCTTACGCGCGTGTCCCTCACCCTATGTACGGGAAAGCAAAAATTCCTGCGTACGACATGATCAAGACGTCTGTGAACATCATGCGTGGTTGCTTTGGTGGCTGTTCTTTCTGTTCGATTACCGAGCATGAAGGTCGAATCATTCAAAACCGTTCGAAAGAGTCTATCATCAACGAGATTGAAGAAATTCGCGACAAAGTTCCGGGCTTTACCGGCACAATTTCCGATCTTGGTGGCCCGACTGCAAACATGTACCGCCTGGGCTGTAAAGATCCAAAAGCGGAAGCGAACTGTCGTCGTCCTTCTTGTGTATTCCCGGGCATCTGTAACAAGCTAAACACAGACCACAAACACACGATCGATTTATACCGCGAAGCGCGTAAAGTTGAAGGCGTGAAGAAAGTGATGGTTGCATCTGGCGTACGTTACGACCTTGCGATTGAATCACCAGAATACGTGAAAGAGCTCGTGACTCACCACGTAGGCGGTTACTTGAAGATTGCACCGGAACATACAGAGAAAGGTCCTCTTGATCTAATGATGAAGCCAGGCATGGGTACGTACGATCGCTTTAAAGAGATGTTCGAGAAATACAGTGCAGAAGCAGGCAAGAAGCAGTACTTAATCCCTTATTTTATCTCTGCGCACCCAGGCACAGAAGACGAAGACATGCTGAACCTTGCTCTGTGGCTGAAAAAGAACAACTTCGAATGTGACCAAGTACAAAACTTCTACCCTTCGCCAATGTGTAACGCAACGTCGATGTACTACTCAGAGACAAACCCTCTGAAACGCGTGAAGTACAAAAAACGTGAAGATGTACCTGTAGCAAAAGGTGAACGTCAACGTCGCCTACATAAAGCGCTGTTGCGTTACCACGATCCAGCAAACTGGCCAATGATCCGTGAAGCCCTAGTCAGTATGGGTAAAAAACATTTGATTGGTGACAAACAAGGCTGTCTCGTTCCTGCAGAAGACATTGAAGCACAAACACCTGCGCAACGTCGTAAATCTGGTCGTCACGGGGCAAACCGCTTTGCAACCAAACATACCAAAAATCAACCAGGCTTCGGTGGTCATTTGAACAAACGCTCTGAAAGCGGTTCAAAAGATGGTAAGCCATCTGGTAACCGTAACGGTTCTGGCAAAGCTACAGGTGGTCAACGCCCTGCAAGCAACGGCCAACGTCCTAGCGGCAACGGTGCAAACCGCCCGGCAGGTAGCAAGCCGCAAGGCCAAGGTCGCCCGCAAGGACAAGGCAAACCAGCTGGTCAACGTAAACCAAAGCGTCGCTAATTATTTAGAGCTTAAATACTAGAAAGGGCTCCAGAGTTAACTCTGGAGCCCTTTTGTTTTGTCGGTTCATTGAGGCATCACTCACAACTCAAACTTTGATTCAATCAATACAAAAAATGGTAAACACCAACCAACTTATTGGAAAAACAAACAATTATTTGATTGAAGCAAAACCATAAAAATCTAACTCATTGATTTTTAATTGCTTTATTTTGGTGCGATATTTGCGTAATAGAATAAAACTCTTAAACATGGGCTAACGATGAATAATCCACTTCCCCCAAAAACTTCTATGTTCTGGTATGACAACAGCTATACCTATGAGGAGGCCGTTCAGGCATTTGAAAGCGATGGTACACTGAAATCGCTGAATATCGTTCCAACCACGGAATCCGATGATCTTGCTGGCTCACCCCCAGAGCGCAGTATGTTTTGGGAGGGAGAAACAAAAAAAATCGATCCGCCACCGCCGTCTGAACCAGAGCCTCTCAATTTAAAAACTGAGAAGGAAGCAACGGAAGCATCACCTGCGCACTTTATCCCAGTCCGCTATGCCATCGATCAGCTAGAAACAGAAGAGACACAACCTTTTGGTTTGCCTGAAGAATGGAAAGGCCAAGGCCCAGCCAAACTCAATACCGTTGGTTACACCCTGCGTCAACTGCGCGACGGTTGGCTGTATGTGTATGATGCAATCAACAAAAGCTTAGACGAATACGAAATCAAAGGAACGCAATTCACGCTCTATAAGTTGGGAGAATCAGAAAGCCCAAAATCAGAGCAGCGTGGGACACCACAAGATGCAAAGCCCTTCCTTACTTACGTCAACGGAAGCGTACTATCAATTTGCTTCTCTGAGCACCGGTGGACATGGCACACGTTCATGCGCGTACTTAACAATCCGAGTAATCATATCGATCGCATGCAAACCATTGTTCTGTCCTCAAACGAGAATCAGCACAACATTGCACCAATAGATAAGTTAACCCAAGTCGCTGATATTGAATCTTCTGCCGTCGATGATGGTCGCTTTGCGGATTCTGGCATCGCCACCAAAGCAGATGAAGATGGTTCTGTCTTTAAACCTGTCGCAGTCGAAAGCGATTTAACCTCTGCGATTCCAGAAGAAGAATCAGGCTACTTCGTCGCGATAAAAGATTACGCCGCAGACATTCAAGATATGTCACTGCATTTTGTTGGTGCCGCAAGCCCTTACCGCCTTTTCACTGACCAGTTTTCAAACCAGTGGAACTTGATGCAGACTGCCATGCAACTGTGTATGTTTGGATCAAGTGACGAGATAGACATGCCAGCTAGCGTTAAGCGTAACGGCGAAGAGCTGTCGTTTTATACCGACATGGCTGACTATTATGACTCCTCTCACCAACTTAATTTGGCAGAGCAGAACAAAAGCTCAGTTCAGTCCGGCTATCCTGCTAAATTTTCCGCTGGAGCGATTGAATCACACCAACATACCCAAAGTGACATTGCTAAAGCGATACAGGACAAATATCGAATTTCTGCGAGCCGTTTTGGTAAATACGAACAATGGATAGCGACTGAACGCTGGCGTCAGCAGCTCAACTGGAAGCAAATGCTGAGCGAGATGCAAGAGCTGTCAGAACAAAAAGAAACCATGCTAGCCCAAGTGGTTTCGGTCAAACGCGACTTTATTGCTGTAATGGAATCTTTGACACCTCATCATCTTGAGAGAACCTTCGACCTATACAGCGAAGACACGCAGTACAGCTTGTATCAACTGCACAAGCAAGCCGTTGAGTCATTTACTCTGGTGATGCAAGAAGAAGACCGACAGTGGGCTGAAAGCCAATGGGAAAAACCAACCAGTTTACTTGCTCTCTATGCCTCAGGGTTTAGTCGTAGTTTATTTAAAGTGATGGAGAAGAATATTACAGAGGCGCTTGATGAACAGTCGATCGTCTCAGACAATCCTGAACCTGATAATCAGTTGATGGACCAGATATCTGATACAAGCAACCGCGTGAATATGTACTCTAAGATCATGGACTTTGTTTCCAACCCAAACACTGCGGAAACGGACTTTCTCAAGGATATCGCCAAAGGTTTCCAAGAGCTGGACATTATCTTTAAATCTGCAATAGGTGCACTTGCAAAAGGAGTTTTAGAGTTTGGCGTTAGCATGACTTCACAAGCATCGATTTTACTGATGCCTGTTTTCGCTAAACCTCTGAACCGTCAGAGCTATTATTTGTTAGCCGTTATTGCAGAGCATATGGCACACAATATGCCGGTGACTGTAAATGAAAGCTACGCTCGCGATTTTAAAAAATGGAAAACACGCGTAAATGATTACCTAAGTGAGCTCAAGAAAAACGATGCGGTCATTGCTGACTTCCAGAAAAACAACCGCAAAGCCGACTCTAAATACACAACAGCTTTAAAAAATAAAAAGAGAATTAAGAAGGCACTCGCTGTAACTACATTGGAGTACCCACAATATATTGAATTACCCGATGATCTACCGCAAAGAACCGTCGAGCTTAGAACTCGGATCGCTATGAATAAGCTCGATGATTTGAATAAACTGTTCGAGAATGCAGGTGGCCTAGGCTTTTTAGCACTAATATTCAACTGCATCGCGCTTGGTGATGCCATGAGTAGTATCCAAGACACGGGGTTAATGTCCTCAGATGAATTTTTGGATATTCAGCAAAAGCTTTTTTATACAGTAAACGCTTGGACGGGAATTCGCACCGGTAAGCTATGGGATAGCGTGAAAGGTGAAGCCCAACTCAGAGCACACTCACGGATAAGGCTTAAAAAGCTAATTGCAGATCAAGCCGATGGTTTCGAGCACCTAATAATAGACGACATAAAAACCTTCAATAAATGGCTTGCAGTTACTGGGATCATAGGTGCACTAGCGTCAGGAATAGAGGCTTATCGTGTTTTAAATAGCATCGATGACCTAGAAAGAGATGCAAGAATCGCTGGGTATTTTAACTTTTCTTCGTTGGTCGGATTAACGGTCGTTGGTGCCTTTCAGGCCATTGGTGGAATAACAGGTATATGGTCGGCAAACGTTCTCTTTGGAGGACCAGTAATGTTTGTCATTATGGGACTCACTGCGGTTTACCTTCTTAGTAATCATATCATGAGTAAACTTAAACAAGACGATTATCAAAAATGGTTAGATAAACTTCCTTGGGGCTATCACCCAGATAAAGCACGTTGGAGTCAATCCTCAAGCTTGGTAAAGAGAGAAAAGCATAATTCTTCTTTAGTACAAGAGGCCCTTTTTGAGTTAAAAACCATAATGGATAAACCTTTAATCTGCCAAACACCAATGATGCGTACCGTTCCGAATTCATCAACACAGTACCCAGCAGCAAAACAAGAATTGTTTGGTATTGAGCTACATATCCAAGTTCCCACCAATAATGCAAGAGATGGCATAAAACTTCGGACAAATACTTCTGTAACAGAGGAGGGACTGATGTCGGGAGCTTGGTACACTGGAGTAAATCTAGAAACGTTGAATAGTTCAACGGATTCCTCAGATTCTCAAAGCGTCTATAAATTAACTTTACCAATGAAAGACTCAGCTAACTATCTAGCATTTGAGATTGAATACATCCTTGATGATAAAAACGAATTAAGCCGTAAGTACTGGTTCCAAAATAATGCAAAACAGCGTGCAACTTATACGGCGATTTCAGACAATACTAAACAAGCAACGATCAGAAGTTCATTAACTTCTGATGCTAGTGAACTTAGCTTACAGGAGTAACCCTTGGCTTATTTACCTTTTTACATCACGCCAGACGAACTTTCGGCCTACCAAGAAGAACAAGAGCAACAAATTCTAAAGGGGAAAGATCTTGCAACCTGGCACAAGCACGATATTGAGGAACCTTTTCGATACTTATATTTATCGATTGCTATAGCCGCAGTTAGCCCATTATTTTTCCTTACCTATTTCCTACATGATAGTAGTGAAATGATCTTAACTTACATTTTATCGGGTCTGACGATAATCATGTCTGGAGTGTCCTATTTGACTTTTGGTTTAGACAATCGCTATGACTACACCTTGTCCGACAACGGCTTAGTGATAAAAAAGCGACGTGATTTACCTAATTGGGTAAACTCAGCAACGCAGGTCATGGGCTGGGTTGGTGCTATAGTTTGTGTAGTAATGGTAGGTATTGCTGGGCCCATGGTTCTTGTCGGTGCTGGAGGGTTTATACTGGTTTCATTTCGTATGCTAAATCGTCAGCCTGACGAACCTACGGAAGTTCGAGTAGCAGAGACAGAAGATTGGCTGTTCGCCTACTACAACAAAAAGCGTAAAGTGATTCGCTTCTACCACAAGTATGACGAGTGTTCTAAATGGAGCCTAGAGAAGCATACCATCTTCAGAGCTCAAACTCGTGGTTATAGCTACATATTCTTTAGGACTGTTCAAGACCTAGATGCAATGCTAGAGACCCTTTCAAACAAATACGACATTGAATGTATTGATTTTCCAGACCATAAAGCGTTTTTTGAAGGAAGACCTGAACCTCGAATTGAAGATATCCCTTCTCGCAGCCTTGAATTTCCGGTAGCCGATACCTTTGACCTGAGAGCTAAAAACGCCCCACTTCCTGAATGGCGACGTATTTACAACGGCAAGTGGCAAACGGAATCTGAAATCGAACAATCAAAACCTGAACTAACGACAGCCAAGGAGTAACCCTTGGCTTATTTACCTTTTTACATCACGCCAGACGAGCTTTCGGCTTATCAAGAAGAACAAGAGCAAGAAATTCTAAAGGGGATGAACCTCACAACCTGGCACAAGCACGATATTGAAGAGCCTTTTCGATACTTATACCTATCGATTGCTATAGCCGCTGTCAGTCCATTATTTTTCCTTACCTATTTCCTACATGATAACAGTGACATGATCTTAACTTACATTTTATCGGGTCTGACGATTATCATGTCTGGTGTATCTTACCTGACATTTGGGTTGGACAATCGTTATGATTACATCTTGTCCGATCGCGGATTGGTTATAAAAAAGCGACGTGATTTACCGAATTGGGTCAACTCTGCGACTCAAGCCATGGGCTGGATTGGAGCAATAGTTTGTGTCGTGATGGTTGGGGTTGCTGGACCCATGGTTCTTGCCGGAGCTGGTGGGTTTATATTGGTTTCATTTGGTATGCTTTAAACGTCAGCCTGATGAACCAACAGAAGTGAGAGTAGGCGAACGAGAAGATTGGCTGTTTGCGGGCTACAACAAGAAAAGGAAAGTGATCCAATTCTATTTTAAGCAGGACATATGCAGATATCGAGATACTGCTCATAAGACTATCTTTCGCTCACAAGATAGATCAGATTGTTATGTTTTCTTTAAAACTGAAGCAGATTTAGAATCCATGATCGCGCAACTGTCAAAGGTCTACAAGCTGGATTGTACAGAGGTAGATGACCACAAAAAGCTGTTTGAATCGAAGCCAGAATCAAGGCTCTTTAGTATTCCAGTTTGTAGTAGAGAATATCAAACCGAAGAGGTATTTGATTTAAGGGCGTCAAATGCCCCACTTCCTGAGCGTGAATACCTTTACAACGGCAAGTGGCAAACCGAGTCTGAAATCGAACAATCAAAGTCTAAACTAACTACAGCTCTGGAGTAACCCTTGGCATATTCACCATTTTACATCACCCCAGAAGAATTGGCAGTTTATCAAGAGGCGCAAGAGCAAGAAATACTCGCAGGCGATAATGTCAGAACATGGCACAAGTATGATGTAGAGGAACCATTTCGCTATTACTTTAAACTTTTTGCGCTTCCATTTGTGATCGCTCCATTCCTATTAACTTTGTTTATACACACGAGTGACACGGTTGACGTAACTATTTTTTCTTTTATTTTGTCGGTGATGGTGTCTGGAGCCTTTTACCTTACGATTGGCCTCGACTATCGCTATGACTATATTTTTTCTGACAAAAGCTTTGTGATGAAGAAACGTCGCAACATGCCTAACTGGGTGAATACCGCCACGCAAGCCGTTGGCTGGATAGGTGCTGTGGTGTGTGTGGTGATGGTTGCGGTGGTTGGCCCGATGGCGTTAGCAGGCGCTGGTGCTTTTATATTAGTATCCTTTAAAATGCTTAAACGTCAGCCTGATGAACCAACAGAAGTGAGGGTCGGAGAACGTGAAGACTGGCTCTTTGCTGATTACAATAAGAAAAGGAAAGTAATTAAGTTCTTTTTTAAGTATGACAGGTGCGAATACCAAGATACTGCTCAGGAGATTACTTTTCGCTCACAGGGACGATTTTATTGTTACATTTTCTTTAAAAATGAAGCGGAATTAGAATCCATGGTCACGCAACTGTCAGAGGTCTACAAACTGGATTGTAAAGAGGTCAATGATCATAAAAAGCTGTTTGAAGCGAAGCCTGAACCTAGACTTTTTACGACTCCCGCTTATTATCGAGAATACCCTACCAATGAAGTGTTTGATTTAAGGGATGCGAAAGCGCCACTCCCAGAGTGTAAGTATCTTTACAACGGCAAGTGGCAAACCGAGTTTGAAATCGAACAATCAAAATCTGAACTAACGGCAGCCAAGGTATAAACCTTGGCTTATTTACCTTTTTACATACCCCATGAAAAGCTTTAGGTTTACTCTGATGTACAAAAAGAAAAATTGGTTCAAATAACGAATTTTTAACTCGAGGATAGGATAGTAAGCCCGAACCTTTCTATCCTCAACTAAACACCCATTTTGCACTGAGCAAATAATTACTCACCATGCCTGCCAATATGCCTAAGATCAAAGCCAAATAGACCATCACCCCTTGCGTTCCTAGCGCGAGCGTTACGCCTTTGAACACAATAAAGTTCGGCAAAGCACTGATAAAGACACTCGCCATAAATTTTTGCCATTGAGCGAAAGGGTTGGTTTTTTCTGCTTGATAGAAAGTCAGCCAGCGATTGCCAAGCCACGTCGTGGTTGCCGCAAACAAAAATGCTATCCCACGAGCCAGCATCAGCTCCAGACCAAACCAATGGAACAACACAGAAAAGATAAGGGTGTCGACCATAAAGCCGACACCTCCTACCAGAGCAAACCTTGTTAACGAAGCAAGTTGTATTAATTTGCACATTCCGTTATCCAACCACACAGGTGTAGAGTGAGCGTTTCGATTTTGCTGTGAACTCGTTGGTACAGCTCAACGCATTTTCATGAATCATGCTATCCACTTGCTGCGATTTACCAATCAGGTGGAATTTCTTCAGATTGTTTAAGTCATTCTTATGTTTAAGCTTTTTTGCCTGACCATGACTATAGAACTGGCCTGAGAACGGGCGCTTACCAATGTAGAAGACTGGAGCGTTGTCATTAATTTGCGCGAAGATGATGCGGTCGCTGCGGCTATCTGCTTTGCCCATATTCAAAACCAACATCGCAATCATAAGCAGCGCTGGCAACACCGCTGCCGTTCCGGTCAGCCATTTGAAATCGTGTTTATCCACCAGCATCGCAATCAAGATACCCAATGCAGGCACACCCGGTAGCACGTAAGCAGGCAAAATATTCCCAGCCATGGTGAACAAGATCATTGGGGAAATCAGCCAACACATCAGGAAGCTAAATAAACCTTGATGATCCGTTTCAATGGCTTTGAGCACCTTACGACGTTTCCACGCCAAGATAGGCAATACAATTGACCAAGGCGCAGCCGATTGCAGCCAGAATACCCAGATCATCCCACGTGGTTGATCATGAGCAGAGCCATACAGGTCCCCTTCCCAACCGCTGACAACAAAACGCTTAAAGTGCTCGCCAACAATGAAGTAATCAATAAATCCAGGCGTCGCCATTTCTGCCATGATGTACCACGGTAGAGCAATCGCCAGCATGAGCGCCAACCCCGACACAATTGGAAAACGCTGCCACAAGGCTTTGAAGGCACCAAAGAAACCATGCTGAATCACGAGCCAAGGAAATACTGCGATGCCCATGATCACGATCGCCACTGGACCTTTTGCTAACAGCCCACAAGCCAAGCCAAAGAAACCGAGGTAACCCCACAATCGGTCGTGTTTGTCTTTACCAAGCCAGCAATAGTAAAAACCGACCATCGCCATGGTCATTGCCAACGTCAGTGCCATGTCTGTCATCACCGCGCCCGCCGCGATTGAAAAGATGCCACACGTCGCCAATACCAACGCTGCGATGACAGCATTAAAGCCTGCGCGATGCGCCATGAAAGCAACAAAAACAATTGTCGCAACCCCCGCCAACCAATGAGGTGCGCGCACTGCAAATTCATTCAATCCAAACAGCTCAATGCCATAAGCACTCATCCAAGTGAACAGGGGGGGCTTCCCCCAGAAAGGCACGCCGTAATCAAACTGTGGGGTAAGCCAATTGCCGGTTTCCACCATTAAGCGCGCCATTTCGCCGTAGCGGGCTTCCGTGGTGTCCATCAAAGGGTAAGCGGCAAGTGAAATAAGACGGAGTAAAAGAGCAAACGCCAACAACAACCACAGATGGGTTTTATTAATACTCATGATTACGCGGTTTCTCCCAATTTAAACTTCATGGTTTGGATGGATTGATGTTTTGCAGGCTGCTCGTAAACAGACTGAACAAGATAAAGAGGACGTTGCTTGGTCTCGACAAAAATGCGGCCAATGTATTCGCCCAAAAGGCCAATCGACAGCAGTTGCACACCGCCCAAGGCAAGTTGGACGACCATCATGGATGGGTAACCAGTGACGGGTTCATCAAACACAACGGTTTTCATCACTATGAATGCGCCATAGATAAAGGCACTGAACGCCACTAACGCACCAGCAAGTGTCGCTAAGCGCAAAGGACGAATGGAAAACGAGGTAATGCCGTCCATTGCAAGGCCAATCAGCTTGAGATAGTTCCATTTGGTCTCACCACAGAAACGAGCGTCACGCTCAAACTGAACCGTCACTTGCTTGAAACCCGGCCAAGAAAAAATGCCCTTCATGTATCGGTTGCGTTCTGGCAGCGCATTGATGTGCTTAACCACTTTTGCGCTCAGTAGACGGAAATCACCCACGTTCTCCGGCACATCCAATTTCGCCATGCTGTTAAGCACTTTATAAAAGCAAGCGGCCGAGAAGCGTTTGAACCAAGTTTCACCGTGGCGTTCGCTGCGCTGCATGTTCACCACGTCATACCCTTCACGCCATTTTGATACCATTTGCGGGATCAACTCCGGCGGGTCTTGCAAGTCGGCATCAATCACGATCACCGCTTCACCTTGGCAGTGTTCCAGGCCAGCGCTCATGGCGGACTCTTTGCCGAAGTTACGGCTTAGTGCAATACAACGAACGTCGCTAGAAGATTGAGAAAAGTTTTGCGCGATCATTAGGCTGTCGTCTTTGCTGCCGTCGTCCACATAAACGATTTCACAGCGTTCTGGCATTTCATCCAAAACGGCGGCTAAACGACGATGAAATTCAGGTAAGACTTCTTGCTCGTTAAAGAATGGCACCACAACAGACAAAACTGTTTTAGGCTCAGTGTGTTGGCTCACCTTTGAAAAGGTTGCAGCGTGAATGTTGAAGGTTGACATGCTACTCTTCCACTAAATCTGATGAATGAATCCAGTCTACAAACATCAACGTGAAAGAGATGTTATTGACATCTTTTTCACGCCCTTAGTGAATAATGTTCGGTTAAAAAGAAGTCTTATTTTCGAACACCTGCCCACTTGGAGAGAAATACATGAAACGCGTACTTTTAGTCGAAGATAATCGAGAAATCGCAGGCATGCTGTTCGATTATTTTGAGTGTGCAGGTATGGAACTCGATTATGCAGACAACGGCGAGCTCGGCCTGAAACTGGCGATGGAAAACACCTTCGACATCATCTTGCTCGACCTCATGCTGCCACGCATGGATGGCCTGACCATGTGTAATAAACTTCGCGACGCGGGCAACAACACACCGGTACTTATGCTGACGGCGCTCGATAGCCGTGACGATATGCTCAAAGGCTTCCAACACGGTGCGGATGACTATCTGACCAAACCTTTCGATCTGGATATTCTTGAAGCGCGCATGATGGCACTGATCCGCCGTTACCGTGGCACTGTCGCATCGAGCAAGTTGGAATACGGTGAAGTGTCTATCGACCAAAAAACGCGTAAAGCTTATCGCCAAGATAAACTGTTGGCGCTAAACCCTACCACTTACACCATTCTGGAAATGCTTGTGAAAAGCGCGCCAGACGTAGTGACACGCGAAGAAATCGCCTTCCAACTTTGGCAAGAGAACGAGCCGAACAACGACGTTCTGCGCAGCCACATTTACCAACTTCGCAACCAACTTGATAAGCCATTTGAACAACATGTGCTTATCACCGTGCCGAAAGTTGGCTTCCGCTTGGAGACAGGTGCATGATCAATCGCTTACTTGCTAGCACGCAAAGCACACAAAGTATGACAGGGCGACTCGCTCTGTTTTTCTCTTTTGTGTCGGTCGTGATTGGCATCTTCTGCTTTTTGTTGATTACCGGCTCCCTGCTTTGGTCTGAAGACCGCGTGGGCGAGCGTCGTATTATGGTCGACAAAAAAGAAGCGATTGAACATTTCCAGTCCCACCCAGAGCAAGGCAGTATTCAGCTTGACCTGCTCACCACCGCATACAACGACATCTCATTGGTTGCCGAGCGCTACCAAAAATACCTGATTGGTCAAAAGCACTTTCTTGATGAAGTAGAAGACGGTGAATACTCGCGCATGGTTTACATGAGTACTTACACCTACAAAGGCGTTGAACATCCCGTGATTCTGGTTTCCTTGATTGATGAAATCGAGATCACCTCAGAGGAATTCATTCTCGTCGTCGCTATGGTGCTCTCCATTGTCGCCGTATTGGTGTTCCTGTTTGGTAGCCTGCTGCTGCGCTTATCGCAGCGCTTAATTGAACCCGTCAATGCGCTTAAAACCCAACTCGATCATCACCAAGGCGACGCCACGCAAACTTTTAGTGTGCCAGAGGGCTCAGCCAAAGAGTTCCAAACCCTTGCGGACGAATTGAATGAGTACCGCCACAAAATCAACCAAGTCATCAAGCGTGAGCAAGCCTTTGCACGATACGCAAGCCATGAACTGCGTACACCCTTAACCGTAATGAAAGGCTCAAGCAGCTTACTGGCGAGAAGTGCGAACACGGATTTCCAGACCCGCCAAGTGAATCGAATTCAAGATGCGACGCAGCAAATGTCGACCATGGTGGATGCCCTACTCGGCTTAGTGCGTTACGAGCGTAATGCAGATGATTCACCAGTACGCAGCATCACCGAAGAAGAACTCAACCAAATCATCTTCCAAAGCCAAGCTCAGGCGGATGAGAAAGCACTCAGCTTTGATGTTCAGATCGACGGAAACCCAAAAACGCGCGCGACCAATGCTGTGTTGACCATTATTCTTGGCAACCTGATTCGCAACGGCATCGCCGCGACACCATCGGGATCAATTCATATCAGCATCGGGGAAAACACCATCTCGGTACGTGATGAAGGCGAAGGCTTTTCGACCATTCCACATTCTGATGGGCACGGATTGGGTTTGATGATTGTGGATGATTTATGCCAGCGTTATGGCTGGCAATTTAAGATTGGTACACATCCAGAAGGTGGTTGTGAGGCAAAAATTAACCTCGCAACAGAACATCAGGAATAACCGAAATGGAAGACCTGAAACCCAGACTTTTTATCTGGGTTTAATGGCGTTACACTACGCGCCCTTTTTAAATGGCAAAGGTGACACGGTTTATTCCGTCAGCATCGACATGAAACTCTCAGAAAGTCCTATCACCCAACATAGCTTTAATGGGCACAAATTTTTCCTTAAACGTGACGACATGCTCCACTCCCACTTTTCTGGGAACAAAGCACGTAAGTTTATGACGTTAATGGAAGAGCAAAATCCCGACATCACCACGTTAATAAGCTTTGGCTCCGCTCAATCTAATGCCATGTACTCGCTAGCGGCTCTCGCCCAGATTAAAGGTTGGGCATTTGAGTTTTATGTTCATCACATTCCATCTTGGCTAAAAAGCTCCCCCATCGGAAACTATCGCGGCGCTCTCGATTTGGGTATGAAAATCACCGCCATGCAAGACATCGGTAGCGAACTTCACCCTAGTGAATACATCCACCAGGTACGAAGAGTAGATGAGTCGACATTGCTGATTCCAGAGGGTGGACGTTCCCACCTCGCTGAAGCTGGCATCAAACAGTTAGCACGAGAAATTCTTGATTGGACGCGATTGAGAGGTAAAGAGCAGTTTACGGTCGCCCTGCCATCAGGTACTGGCACGACGGCTTTATATCTTCATAAACATTTAAGCCCACACGGCATAGAAGTGCTAACTTGCCCTTGCGTAGGCGATGCAGATTACTTAACTGAGCAGTTCAACCAGCTCGGTGAAAACAGCCACCCAACCATTTTAACCGTGCGCAACAAACACCATTTTGGTCGCTTGTACGAAGAAGATTACATCACATGGAAAGCACTCTTTGAGCAAACCGACCTCGAATTTGACCTGTTATACGACCCGTATATGTGGCAATGCCTCACCCCTTGGTTGGAAGAGAACACAGATAAAACGGTGATTTATATTCACCAAGGCGGGTTACTTGGCAACGAGTCGATGTTGCCAAGATATCAACGAGAATTTGAATAGCGTGTTCAAATAAAGTTGTTGCTGATTACAGTGATTCCACTATTTGATGAGCGCCAGAATTTCTTTGAATTCAGGTGCTCGGCAATCTTCGACCATTTCATACAAACACATTTCTAACCCAGTGAGCACCACACCGTTAGCGGTTAACTTCGCAAGAGCGAGCGCTTTATTGGCAGCGGTTCGGGAAGAGACACAATCCGTGACTAATTCAACGCGATAACCGGACTGGCGCAGAGAAACCGCGGTTTGATAGACGCAAATGTGGGATTCAATACCGCAAACCAACCAGGTATCAACTTTCGCGTTCTCCACCGCGACCTTAAACGTCGCCTCTTTGCAACCATCAAACGTGTACTTGGTAATAGGTAAATGCGTGCTTTCAAGCACTTCACGAATCGGCTCCGCGGTTGGGCCCAACCTTTCTGGATTCTGTTCTAGCCACAGAATAGGCAAATCTAGTGCTTTGGCGCCCTTTACCAGTTTCGTGATATTTTCAATCAGTGCGTCGCTTTCATGCATTAATGTAGCGAGTTTGCCCTGAACATCCACCACAATCAGGCCCGTGTTTCCTTTCGATAACATTTCCATCTCCTATCTTGTGCGACCACAAACCATACTCAACAAGTTGAGCAACAGTTAATGTATCAGAACCCTTTCATGTTAGAGCAATAAAACCTAGAAAGATGACCTTCGCTCACACATTTGCCCTTAGGTAAGAGTGGTTTGAACTGACTATTTAAATTTCTCTCGAATTAGTTCAATCAAGGCTTTGACTTTATTGGGCAGAAATAAGGCCGAGGGATAAATCAGAGTAAGATGCTGCTTCGGATGCGCAAATTGAGGCAGCACCTCGACCAACAAACCATCTCGCAATGCAGGCTTGGAATGAATTTGTGGAATAAACGCGATGCCGTTTCCTGCTATCGCCATCGAGCGCAGCAAGTTGAGGTCGTCCGAGCGCAACGCCACATGCAGATCTGAATCGAGCAAATCAGCATTGTAACGATTAGTTAAAAGGCGATGCTGCTTAAGATCTTCCACCGTTTTTACTGGCGGATGCGATTCTAGATAGGCTTTTGACGCAACAAAGTGACTACGATAAGGCAAAAGACTGAACTGCACATAGCTGTCATCGGTGACTTTGACCACGCTCGGAAGAAGCTGCAAATCAAACGATTGACGCTTGAGATCGACACTCTCTTGATGGTTTTCAATCTCGACCGAAATATCCGGATACCGCGTTGTGTACTCGGTGATGATCGTGTTAAACGCGGCAGAGCTCATCAATGCGGAAGGAATGGCTAAACGCACCTTGCCCGTCAGCTCTTGTTGATATTCATGCATGGCATTTAAACCTTGCTGAATATGGTCAATAGGCTGCCCCACCAACTCAAACAAGCGTTTCCCGTGCTCCGTCAACTCAATGCTGCGTGTTGTGCGAATCAAAAGCTGTACCCCGAGTGATTTCTCTAATTCTTGCAGGCGACGACTCACTTTTGAGCGTTGTAGTTGATTCGCCTCTGCCGCTGCACTTATACCGCCGTGAACCACCGTCTGAGTGAATAGGTAAATATCATCAAAACTAACGTTCATTGTCCTATTTTTAGGTCATTTATGTTCGTATTATCATTCTACTGAATTGTGAGTGACTTCTCTATAATCCGCTATCCAATATGTTTAACGGAACTTGTAATGACGGCTGACCAAAAATTCAAACACTGGATGCGAACTTTGATTGTCCTGTTCATCGTACTATTTTTGTACATTATCATTGCTGACCGCCACGCACCCTTAACGACCGAAGGACGAGTGCAAGGATACGTTGTCCAAGTCGCACCCGAGGTATCTGGTAAAGTGACCGACGTTCTCATCGAGAATAACCAGTCCGTTCAAAAAGGCGATGTGTTGTTTACGATTGATGATCGTAAATACAAGATAGCGCTTGAACAGGCGGAGCTGTCTCTGCAATCCGCCTATGAAAAAGAAGCAACACTGTATTCTCAACGCGAAGCCGCTCTTGCCAATATTGCCCGCGCACGAGCGACATTTGATAATGCACACCGCGAGTACAACCGCTTACTGACACTATCGAAGCAGAAAGTCATCTCTCAATCGACACTCGATAATGCCTTTGCCCAAAATCAGGTATCACGTGCAGCGCTTAAAGCGGAACGACAAAACTTAAAAGTCATTGAGGCGCAATTAGGCGACCAAAAAGGTCAAAGCACCGCCGTTCGAATTGCCAAAAACGGCATCGAAAAGGCGCAACTTGATTTGGCAAATACCGCGGTACTCGCTCCCAGTGATGGTGTCGTGACCAACCTGCAACTAGAAGTTGGCACGATGGCAAACACCAACATGCCATTGCTGACGTTTGTACCAACAGGATCACTCTGGGTAGCCGCTGATTTTCGTGAAAAATCCGTCGCGAACGTAGACAAGACTTTCCACGCCTTGGTCACATTTGATGCCAACCCAGGTTCGGTGTACGACTTTGATTTAGCTAGCCGCGATTACGGTGTAGCAGCCGCACAACAAACGCCTAATGGCGCACTAACCAAAGTGGAAGTGAACAACCGCTGGGTACGTGATGCGCAGCGTACACGAGTGAACCTAACCAGCAGCGATGAGTTACCACCAGCACTGTTTGTCGGCTCTCGCGCTACCATTGTTTTGTACCCAGACAACAGCATTTTCTGGCAGTTGATGGCGCAAGCACAGATTCACCTCGCAAGCTGGTTCCACTTCATTTACTAGGCGGCGACAATGAAAACCTTACGAATTTGGTTCGGCTGCTCTTTAGGACTCGCGCTAAGCATGATCTTCGGTTGGTCTTACGGATTTTTTGCCATCATGATGCCGCTGTTTATATTGGGCAGAATGGACAACTTTAATCTAGCGGCTTTATTGATCGTGTTTTTCTCTGCGGTGTGGACAACCATACAAGCCACATTTTTGCTGGAATACTTGCAGTTTCATCCAACATTAATGACCATTGCCGTCGGAATCATGATGCTGTTCAAGTGCATTGCAATGATGAACCAGAAAACCTATTTGTTTGGTTACATGGGGCTGTTGGTGGGTTCAATTGTGTTGAATTTTGCCAGCTATAACTTCATGGATATTGAAGAGTTCAATGTCAACATGTGGGTGATGGCGTTCAGCAATATTTTTGTTTGCGCATTCGCGTATTGGTTGTTCCCTGAGCCAAAATCCTCCGCCGAACACATTGAGATATCGACCCCCGTAAAAAGCGATATTGACTACATCAGCCAAGTTGCCATGGGTTGGGTAGTGGCGATGGCGGCATTTATCGTATTCCAAGTAGCAGACTTATATGACTCGCTATCCGCACAAGCTTCCATTTTGATCATCCTAACCCCAATGACTTTAGCGGGCTCGCTCGCCATGGCAAAAATTCGCATCATCGGCACCGCACTAGGCTGCATCGCAGGGATGGCTGTTCAGCTGATATTGGGCAGTTGGTATGGGCATGGGCTACTCTTTTGGCTCGCCTTTACCATTGCAATGGGGCCATTCTGCTTGTGGCTCACCAAGGGGCAAATTAAAGCGGCTATCGCGTTTTCTGCCATGTCTGCCCTATCGGTTCCGCTGACGACTTCATTGGTGCCAGAACAAAAAGACGCGTTCTTTTCGATCTTGTACCGTTTCAGCTCGATTTTCGTCGCGGTTCTGCTCACCGCGATGGTGATGTGGGTGGTGCATCACTGGATTCGTGTGATGTTGCTAAAGCATCCTGAGATTAAGAACGTAGAGTTGAATTAAATCTGGCCGAGGCTGGAAACGGGAAATGTATGCCGCTCACTATACTGTGAGCGGCATTTTTATTTAAAACGGTCACCCTGAACAACGAGGGACGAGGTGATTCAGGAGCTACCCACCGAGTGCTGTGAAGTTCTAAGGTTATCGCCATTTTCCAGTGAGTTGTTAGTAGATTCCTAGTCTCGTTTAGACTCGCTGGAATGACCCAACTTTGGATACAAACCAAATAGTTGTGTACATGAGTAACGTATATCTCAACAACCGTCATCCTGAACAGCGAGGGACGAGCGTGATTCCGGATCTACCCACCGAGTGCTTTGAAGTGCGAAAGTTATCGTCATTTCCTAGCGAGCTGTAACCCGATTCCTAGTCTCGTCTAGACTCGCTGGAATGACGCTATCCTGAAACTGCTCTAATAACTAGGGTTGTGGCGAGCAATATATCTTCCAACATCCGTCATCCTGAACAGCGAGGGACGAGCGTGATTCAGGTTCTACTAACCACGTACTTTGAAGTGCGAAAGTTATCGTCATTTCCTAGCGAGCTGTAACCCGATTCCTAGTCTCGTCTAGACTCGCTGGAATGACCCTACCTTAGAGCTGATCTAATACCTGAGGGATGGCGAGCAATGTATCTTCCAACATCCATCATCCTGAACAGCGAGGGACGAGGTGATTCAGGAGCTACCCACCGAGTGCTTTGAAGTGCGAAAGTTATCGTCATTTCCTAGCGAGCTGTAATCAGATTCCTAGTCTCGTCTAAACTCGCTGGAATGACCCTATCTTGGAGCTGCTCAAATATCGGTTTTGTGGCGAGCGATGTATCTTCCAACATCCGTCATCCTGAACAGCGAGGGACGAGCGTGATTCAGGAGCTCCCCACCGAGTGCTTTGAGGTTCGTAGACTATCGCTATTTCCCAGCGAGTTGTAATCAGATTCCTAGTCTCGTCTAGACTCGCTGGAATAACCCAAATTTGAATACAAGCCAAATAGTTGGGTATGTGAGTAACATATCTCCCAACATCCGTCATCCTGAACAGCGAGGGACGAGCGTGATTCAGGATCTACCCACCGAGTGCTTTGAAGTGCGAAAGTTATCGTCATTTCCTAGCGAGCTGTAATCAGATTCCTAGTCTCGTTTAAACTCGCTAGATTGACCCTAATTTTAGTTCATGGTGCGGAGCCTAAGTATTAATATCAACCCACCAACTCTTTACGAATGATCTCCGCACCCGCACTTAACGCATTGAGCTTAGCGGTCGATACTTCACGAGACAAAGGCGCCATACCGCAGTTGGTACATGGGTAAAGCTTGTCGGCATCAACGTACTTCAACGCCTCTCGCAGTGTGTTCGCCACTTCTTCTGGTGTTTCAATTTCGTTGGTAGCAACGTCAATCGCACCAACCATCACTTTCTTACCACGAATCAACTCAAGTAACTCAATAGGCACTCGTGAGTTATGACACTCAAGCGAGATAATATCGATATTTGACTGCTGCAATTTAGGGAATACTTCTTCGTATTGTCGCCATTCAGTGCCTAGCGTTTGCTTCCAATTCGTGTTCGCTTTGATGCCGTAGCCATAGCAGATGTGCACTGCAGTTTCACATTTCAGCCCTTCAATCGCACGCTCTAAACATGCAATGCCCCACTCGTTCACATCATCGAAGAACACATTGAACGCAGGTTCATCGAATTGAATAATGTCGACACCCGCCGCTTCAAGCTCTTTCGCTTCTTGGTTGAGGATCTTCGCAAATTCCCAAGCTAGCTTTTCACGGCTACCATAATGATCATCATAAAGCGTATCGATCATAGTCATAGGGCCTGGCAGCGCCCACTTGATAGGTTGCTTAGTTTGCTGACGTAAGAACTTTGCATCTTCAACAAACACGGGCTTTGTGCGGCTTACTGGGCCAACCACCGTCGGAACACTTGCTTCATAACGGTTGCGAATGGTCACCGTTTTACGGTTTTCAAAATCTACGCCGCTTAAATGCTCAATAAAGGTCGTCACAAAATGTTGCCGAGTTTGCTCGCCATCACTGACGATATCAACGCCTGCCAGCTCTTGTTCTTGCAAAGCGACACGTAGCGCATCGCGTTTGCCATCAATCAGTTCTTCACCTTGCAGTTTCCACGGTGACCAAAGTTTTTCTGGTTCTGCCAGCCAAGAAGGTTTCGGTAAGCTGCCAGCCGTTGAAGTCGGTAATAGTGTTTTCATCGTCATTCCTTTCTAGATTCTCGTTATCGATTACGCGTAGCTTGCAGACCATTGTTCAAGCACAGATTGATAAGGTTTGATGAAATGCTCCTCGGCAAATTTCCCTTGTTCAATCGCCAGTTGGCTGCGCTCTTCTCGGTCGTAAACGATTTGAGTTAGCGAGTGGTCTAGGTTTTTTAAGTTTGGCTGGTAGCAATTACCGGCAACCGCGTTGGCATTGTAAATCTCAGGTCGGTAAATCTTCTGGAATGTCTCCATCGTGCTAATCGTACTGATAAGCTCTAGGTTTGAATAATCGTTCAACAAGTCACCGAAGAAGTAGAATGCCAATGGTGCAACACTGTTTGGCGGCATAAAGTAGCGCACCTGTAAGCCCATCTTTTTGAAGTACTGCTCCGTCAACGAAGATTCGTTCGGCTGATATTCAAAGCCCAAAACAGGATGTTGGTTTTCGGTGCGTCGATATACCTTGTTGTCCGATACGCTCAGACAAATCACTGGCAGCTTTTTGAAATGCTGTTTGTAAGACTCAGAATTAACGAAAGCTTTGAACAGTTTGCCATGCAAATCACCGAAGTTCGCTGGGATACTGAACTGTGGCTGGTTTTTGTTGTGGTCCAACAGCAAAACGCTAAAGTCGTAATCACGCACGTATGAAGAGAAGTTGTTGCCCACAATGCCTTCGATACGCTCGTTAGTGTTGTGGTCAACAATGTTAGTTTTGAGCACTTCAATCGATGGGAATGCTTCTCCACTACCTTGGATATCCATATCAACAGAGATGATTTCAAGTTCAACTGAGTAGCGGTCACCTTGCGCGTTATCCCAATATGCCAACGCATTAAAACGATTATCGATCATTCGGAGCGCATTGCGCAGATTCTCTCGGCGGTAGTTTCCGCGAGCCAGATTAGCAAAGTTGGTAGTGATTCGCGTGTTGTCTGATGGTTGGTAATTCTCATCAAAGCGAATGCTTTTGATAGCAAATGTGAAATCGTTATTCATCGTGAGTTGGTATCCTATTTCCTTAGATAAAGCAGACTTTTCCTAACTCTGTGCATGGGGACATTTTTTGTTTTTTGGTTTTCCCAATCGTTAGGTTGCACAGCACTTACGACGAACGGTTCGTACAAAAAACGACCGTCGCAGTGCCTAACACCAGAGCAGTCCTTTTTTTATACTTGCTTCACGAGTTGAGTAATATTGGTATTGTTTCACATTGAACATGAAGGAAATTCATAGTGGCAGTTCCAACCCTGAGAGAGCTATCGTAGATACTGTTTTTCATTGACACCAATACACGTAACTTGGCGAGCATATTGCCAATATGTGTAATTAAGAAACGGATAAGAGATTAGCAGTACGTAAACCAGTTTAAGCCGAGAAAACGCATTGTATAAACAAGACGCCAACTAGAATATAGGACAGCGTAACTTAAATAGCACGTTTCACATCCCATCGTTTATTCAAGCATTCGTTTAATTAGAAGTACGTTACATTTTATATTCTCGAAACATGATTATTTAATTATCTTATTTATTTCTTTTTCTATCTTTATCATCTTAAACGTAAAGTTTAATTTCCTGCTGTAAAAGCACATATAACTTCATACACGAACATGACAACTTCATTGACGGACTTTATCACTCAACTATTACATTAAGCTCTAAAAAAATAATAACAAAAAACATAAACCACTGTTTTAATTTGAATTGAACTCATAAACCCGAGATAACCACATAACGATACTTTACTTAGTTTGGTATAACAAAAACCCTAAAAATAACATGGCTAACATTTATAAAATTCACTTTTATCAATAAAAAAGCTCAATATAACATTAGAAAGTTAAAATTAAGCAATAACTTAAAAAGGCAAGACTTAATAACCAAATTCTTATTTATTATAGTTGAGAGGTAAATTTAAAAACTATGAGACATTAATCCCACGAATCTATCCTTTTTCTTTTTTTAATAAAAAACAAGATGCACTATTTCACCGCTCATTTATTGAGCTTGAATTTATAACCTGTCCATAATTATAAAGTGCCCATCAAGATAGTTTAAAACAAAAGTCTTTATGGGCTGACTAATAGGAAACAATAATGGAAAAACAGCATCTTTCCGCGAGTATTATCGCACTCGCTTTACTTGGTTCTTTAGCACCAGCACATGCTGAAGATACATTGAAATCTTACACTTCGACGTTGCTTCAGCTTGATGATGGTGATGCACGCTCGAAAAAAATCCGCTTAATTTATTCTTTAGAAAATGTCTGGAACCAATCTTTGCTACCAAATGGCGCTAAAGAAGCCAAGTTGATCCTAAATGGCGGTTCTGGCTTCGACATGACTAATGTTCCAAACAAAGAACAAATCTATGGTTTTGCCACTGGGGGAGATTACCGTTACACCGTTCCAACGGCTTTTAAGCTGGCACTGAGCTATTTAAATGGCGCCCCTTTACGCCACATGAGCCATGCTCCCGAAAACACCATTGCAACGGCATCTGTCAGTGAGTCTCTAGATTTTAACCTTGGATTTAGTGCTTCTACTTCTCCAAATATTAGTGGGGGAATCTCCTGGAGCAACCGTGTAACGTACGACCAGCCAGAGTTTCAAACGGTTGCCGATTTTAACCAAGCTAACGAAAGCATTAATTGGTTAATTGAAAACAAGACTATCCGCCATAATACGCCAGCTAAAGACTGGTTATTGTATCGTTGGACCAGTTGTGACATGGGTAATTTGATTGATTACAATGAGTTACCTGTCGTTATGCGTTCAGATTTTAAACCACAAGTCGGCGTCGTATATAGAAAAAATGACATTCAAGATGGCCTAGATACATCAGAGGTCAAGCTGGTTGCTGGTTGGCGAAAAACCAATTACTACTTTGGTCGCGACTGGTGTAGCTGGTATACCACTCCAGAAAATACCTGGAAGAAAAATCGTGATAGCAGTCAATGGACAGAGACTAGCCGAGCCGTAACTATCTCTTGGAATGACGATCTCTACCACTAACTTATTAGCCTGCGGCCACGGAATAAATAAGTGGCCGCCGTATTTACTAATGAAATAAACGGTAAGACATGACACATGACAAGTAACAAAAAACTCTTGACTGGATCGGCGCTAGCACTTGGTGCAGTACTCGCCATATTTCTGATTAATTCAAATAACAAGAATGCCCAGACCGAACCTGTTGCAAGCCTTGATGAGCAAATCAAGACAGAAGACGCTGCGACAATAAGTGTAACGCCTCCTGAGAGCGATGCTGCTCAAGAGGTTGTTACCGCTCCAACACCACTAAGTCGCAATGATGATACTTCCGACGTCATTCCAGCTACACCTTGGATATCTGCCCCATTAAATGAACTGAGCAATGAACTGTACGATTTTATTGAAGCTGAACAGGTAAGTTACATCAGTACGACCGACTATCCATTCGACGAGAAAAAGCAAAAACAATTGCGAACATTAGCTAAGCAAGGGGTTCCTATCTTGTTTGACAATACGGAGTCATCCTATTTGGATAGCTACGGTGTCAGCGAAACCAAAGTCGTATCAGAGTATTTTGGTACGGCGTCTGAAGGTGATGTCATCATCGCTACCGGAGTACAGAATGCAGATGGCAGCATTCATTATCTAGTTTTGCCTTTGAAGAGCAAAGATCTCAACGATAACAGTAAATTGATTGAGGACACTAAGCTCGCAATCACTCTACTTAAAGAACAAAAGCATGACTTGATAAAAGAGAGACAAAACGAACATCGCGAATAAAAGTAAAGGGAGATAGCCTCTGTATCGCTATTTCCCTTAAAACTCAGTTCTCAATTAAGAAAAGCTCATTTCTCCCTACTTACCGGCACCCTATCCGAAATCACCTTGCCGTCTTTGATGGTGATGATGCGTTTAGTGCGCTCTGCCAGAGCGTTATCGTGCGTCACGATGATCAGCGTTCTACCTTCGGCGTGGAGTTGGTTGAACAAGGCTTCAATCTCTGCGCCGGATTTTGAATCCAATGCACCCGTTGGTTCATCTGCTAAGATGATTTGCGGATCGTTGACCAAGGCTCTTGCAATCGCGACCCTCTGTTTTTGACCACCAGAAAGCTGGTTTGGTTTATGGTCTAAACGATCCCCTAGCCCGACTTGCTCTAGCAATTTAGCTGCGCGCTGGCGACGTTCTTTGGCTTTGATACCAGAGTAAACCAACGGCAGTGCCACGTTATCAAGCGCCGTCGCGTATTCCAATAAGTTAAAGCTTTGGAAGACAAATCCGATCTTTTGGTTACGAATGCCAGCCAGCTCATTCGCACTTAAACTTGCGACGTTTTGGCCGCCAAGTTGGTACTTGCCATCGGTGGGCTTGTCTAAACAGCCGAGCATGTTCATCAACGTTGACTTGCCTGAACCGGACGGGCCAAGAATCGAAAGAAACTCGCCTTGATTAATGGTTAAGTCAACGCCGTCTAGCGCGCGAACTTCCGCCTCCCCGCTTGAGTAGTATTTACAGATGTTGGTCAGCTCAACAAGCGGCTTGTTCGACATGTTCTTTCCAGAGTTATTGTTGTTATTCACTTTGTAGCGCCTCCAACGGGCTGACTTTTGCGGCTCGGTTTGCAGGTAACCATGCAGATGCCACACCAATGATCACTAAGGTGAGGATGACAATCGCGACAACGACCCACGACAACTCAGGGACAGGTTTACCTAGTTGTTCATAAAAAGCATTGCCCTCTAAAGGAATGGAACTGATGGCAGACACCAGCGCGTACGTAACGGCTAACCCAAACGCCCCCCCCATCATCATTGTCAATAAAGACTGCACTAAATAGTGCATGCGAATAGCCGTTGGTGTTGCACCGACTGCCATGCGCACACCGATATCACGCGTAGATCGCTTTACGGTGGCATACATCACATTGGCGATGCCAACACCAGCAACAGCTAACGTCACGAAGCCGATAATGCCAAGGAAACTCTGCAAACCTATCAGAAACTGCTGCATACTCTTTTGCTTAAGGAACATATCATCGACTTGGACGACCTGTTCATCACTGACACTTGCCCCGTGTTTACGGGCAATCACTTGCCTGATCGTCTTTGCTAAGGCTTCTCGGTCTACATCCGCTTGTGGCTGCACATTGATGCCACCAATTTCACCGTTGACATGAAATCGCTTCCACGTCGCTAACGGCACAAAGCTAGAATAGTTGATAAGATCCCCCAGTTCTATTTGGGAGCTGTTTTTCTCCAATACGCCCACAACAGTGAACTCCTCATTGCCGATTTTTACCTTTTTCCCCACAGGGTTGACTTGCAATGTGACTGTCGCAAACCAACTAAAGTCCTCATTAGGGTTGAATAAGTCGGCTGCCAGTTCATAACCCAGTACAACGACTTTGCGCGTCTCTTTTTGATCGAGTGGGTTTAACCATCGTCCCCCCGCCATCGGCACCAAATTGGTCATGGATTGAAACTCGCTCGTGACCGCTAACGGCTCTTGCCACGAGCTTCTGTCACCAACGGTGATGCGCTCTTTCCACTTCGCCGTTGGCGCAACGCTTTTTACATCGGGTAACGCTCGAACAACCTCTGAATCGTCCATTTTTAGTGTCAGAAACTTACCTTGGTGAAAAGCACCGTGGTCGACGGTGGCCATCCCTCCGGTCAAATAAATCAAGTTGCCGTTACCATTTTGTGCGGTTTTCAATACGCCCTGACGAATACCCTCACCTACCGCCAACATAGCAGCGATACAAAGGGTCGCCCACGCTACTGCTAGAATGGTCAAACCCAGTCTCAGCTTTTCTGCGGCCATTTCTTGGAAAATTTGTCTCATCGGTAACAACATGGCTAAGCCCTCGCACTCAAAGCAATGACTGGCGTGAGACGTGATGCTCGCCTTGCTGGGAAATACGATGCCATCAATGCCAAGATAAGCGTCACAAGTAAAGACCAAGCAATGGAATCTGGCGTGGTCACAGGCAAACCAATCCATTCCGGTAATCCCATGCTGCTTAGGACAGATACCACGGCATACGAAAACATCAGACCTAATGCCGTGCCCACAGCTACCAAAATAAGCCCCTCAAGAATAAACTGACTGAGTATGGATTTTTGAGTCGCCCCGATCGCCAAACGCACACCGATTTCACGCGTGCGCTCAGTGACGGATAAAAACATGATGTTGGCAACACCAAGCGCACCGACCGCCATGGTCATCGCACCGCTCGCTCCGAGAAAAATCTGAATGCCACGCAAAATTCCACTGATGACCGCCGCACCTTCACTAAAATCGGGTAATTCGACCGCATCTTTATCACTTGGGTCAAAATGAAGCTGCTTGGCGAAAAAGTTCACAATATTTTGTCGAAATGACGATGCATCCATCCCTTCTCTCGGCTTCATCAATACCATCCAAGGTTTCGCATCCCACAAATCGCGGTACGTTGTTTGAGGAATGAAAACCGTGCGGCTATCGCCGAATGAAATGCCAGTGTCCTCACCAACGGTTATCCCAATCACCAAAAACGGAATGCCGTTGACTTTGAGCCTATCCCCGATTTGGATTCCGCCCATTTGCGCAATTTGATCGCCTAACACTGCCACGCGAGTGTGGTTGTCCATATCACTTGGTGACAGGTTTCTCGAACCGGATTGCAGCTTGCGTTGCATTAAAGGAAAGTAAGACGTATCAATACCGCTGACCGTACTCGATAAATTCTGTCCTTTGAGATTGGTGATATTCGCATCCCATTTGGCGTAAACGCTCGACGCCTGTTGCACAAAGCCTGACTGTTTGATCATGTCGACTTTTTCTTGTGGAATATCAATTTGTCGCCTTGAAGGTAACCCTTGCCACGGTTTACTGGTACTCGACGGAAACACCACTTGCACATTGTTGATCATAAATGAAAACGACTGAGTCTGATGGCGATAAAAGCCTTCGCCAAGTGCGATTAACACCACCACAGAGATCACGCCCCAAGCAATCGCGATAATGGCTAGAACGCTCTTCATGCGGTGCGCCATCAACGTTTGCCAAGTTTGTTGCAATAGGCTGCTCATGAATGAAAAGCCCGAGAGATCAACGCCATGGTATCGTCATCGAGTTTCCCTGCGGTTTGCAGTAAGCCGATTCTCTTACGCCAGTAGCTGTACAAGTTGGTTTGCAGACTGTTTTTCGCCTCAAACAAGCTGTTGTGTGCGCTGATAACTTCCGACACTTCAAGCAGGCCAGCGTCGTAAAGTTTCTCTTTGCTTTGCAACACTCTGGCGCGCGACTCAACCAGCTCGTTCGCTATCAAAACTTGATTCCAGTTGATATCGACCTGCGTAAACTGCTGAATAACTCGTTTCTGAATATCAATTTCCACTCTATGCATATCTTGCTTGGCGCTTAAAATGTTCAACGATGCTTCGTCCACTTTCGCTCGCACTGCACCATTGAGGTCAATCGGCAAACTCAAACTAATCCCAGCGTTAAACTCGCCGTTTGAACGACTATCACCATCGCTGTAGCCCACACTGCCTTTGACGGTTGGGTAGTATCCACCTTTAGCTGAATCTTTCGCGAACTCGCTCGCTTTCACCATCTGCGCCGCCACCAACAGCTCTGGACTACTGTCTTTCGCCAGCTTTAGCCATTGCTCCTGAGAGTCCACCAGCATCGGTGGCTGAATCAAAGAATCCGTTCGAATTTGGTCGACACTCTCCGGCATTTGATTGATTAACGCCGCAAGCTCTGCTTTTTTCACTTCGAGATCGGCTTTTGCATTGAGGATACTTGCTTGCTCAGAAACTTGATTCGCTCGCATCTCTTCAACATCAACCGACTTCACTTTGCCTGCTCGATAGCGTTTCTCAATGATGTTGAGAAGTTCTTTCCCCTCCTCCAGCTTGGACTGTGCCAATTTGAGGTCGCCCTGTGCGCTTGCCACATCTAGGTAAGCGGTGAGCAACTTCTGCGCAAGCTCGTTATGTGATTGAGATAGCTCTAACTGTGCTTTGAGATAATTGGCATTCGCTTGATCCAGTTCCGACCACAAGCTGCTATCCCAAATAGTTTGAGATAAGGTAGCGCCGTAACTGTTCGAATGGCTTGAGGACTCATTCCAATCCGCTGACGCACTGGCACTTAAACCCGGCAATAACGCACTGCGGCTACTCTGTACGCCAACCTCGCCAAGCTGGACGCCGATTTTCGCTTTTTCGTAATTTGGATCGTTCTGCTTTGCTTGTTGCCAAGCTTGTTCAATAGAAATTGCGTAGGTCGGCAAACTGAGCGTGGCAGCCAACAATGCAAAGGCGATTGTTGATCGTTGCAGCTTAACCATGCGCCGCTCCCATCATACTGTTGTCGATAACCTCTTCATCAAGCTCCACGCCGTCAAGCACTTCGACATTGATGCCATCTGACAGACCGAGTTTCACAGGTTGTTTATGAAACCCTTGTTCTGAGCTATCGGGGATCAGAACATTCGGTGCGTCACCATCAAATTGCAGAGCGCGCTCCGGTAGAGTGAGCACGTTTTCAGACTTCTTCAGAATGATTTGAGCCGTCGATGAAAAACCAGAACGAAGCAACACATCTTGTGGGATCTTGAGTTCTCCCACTTCAACCTCAAAACCGTTATCAAAACTTTTTGCAGAAGCATTGCCCTCTGGTGAGTTAAGGTTCTCAGATTGAATCGCCACTTTGGTTAGCACACCAGAAATCGCCACATCAGGATAAGGCGCAACCGTCAACATAACGGGCATTCCCGGAGACAACTGCGCAGCATCATGCTCACTGACGCTACCTTTAAAAATCAGACTGTTCATGTCGGCCAATGACATCATTTCAGTCGCGGCTTGGCTTGATTGAGTCGAGATGATCGGCTCTCCGACCTCAACTTTCTGGTTGAGTACCGTGCCATCAATTGGCGCGTAGATCGTCGACGTTAAACGCGCATCACCGATAGACGCCTCACCACTGCGGATGAGTTCGAGATTCTGGCGCTTTTGCAATACGTCCGCTTGCGCAGATTTGACTGCCGAGCGCGCACTTACGTATTCGTCGTAGTTACTTGGAATAATGTCCTGCTTGACCAAGCTTTCTAAGTTGGACAGTTTTTGTTTGGCGGATTCCAGATCGGCTTCACTACGCATGAGTTCTGCCGATGCATCCGTTAATGCTTGGGGGGTTGGGTTTGGACGCACTTTGATCAGCGGCTGGCCTTGCTTCACCTTTTCACCAACTTTCGCGTAAATTTCACCGACGATACCGTCGATTTGTGACTTGATAGACACGGAGTGTGCAGGGACAATTTTACCAACAGCCACCGCTTGTTTTTCAATCGTGCCTTTTTCCACAATCAATGTAGGCAGCAATTCTGGTTGAGCGGCAGATTGGAGATAGAAATACGTACCACCGCCGAGCAGCGCAATGCTCACAGCGGAGACAAGCCAACGTTTCGTCATTATTTATTCCAACAATTATTGGGTAGTCTAATGACTACTCCTAAAACACAAAGTTGAAGGAATAATATCCTGCTTTAATAGCGGTATGGTTGTCACAGTTGGTATGGTTTTGTCAGTCGCCTCTGACAATCAAAGACTAAAAAATCTCGACGAATCATTCAGCAAAGACGCTGTCTACGATGGCGACTAACATGCTCTGTAACCGCTCGTTTCAACCGCTATCAATTTAATTCTGAACAATGTGCAAAATGGCGCTGTTCGATATCCTCCAATCGCATATCCATACAGTCTTGCGCCTCACGTCCTAGAGCAGGAAAAACTGCATGCGCTTTTAAAATGCCTTGGCTGATAAAGCCGCATTTCTCCAACACACGGATACTCGCGTGGTTGCCAATATGCGGGGCGGTGCGAATGCGCGTTATACCCAAGCTTTGCAGGTAGACAACGCCAAGTTTGCAGGCTTGGGTTGCATAGCCTTTTCCCCGATAGCGAGCAGAAATACCAAAATGGATTTCACTGCTGTCTTGCTCAGGTATCAGCACCAGACAACCAATAGGAGTTTGAGAAGTGAGTTCTTCAATAGCGAAGACTAAGAGATTGGGAGACTTTTGATCATATTGAGCACACCATCTTTCGATAGCTTCAAGGGTTTGATTAACATTTTGGTGGGCTTGGCGATTGAGGAAGCGGCATGCTTTCTCATCGCCTAAATAGTTTTCAAACAGGGGAGCAGCGTCTGTTGTTTTGAGGTATCTGATTGCCACTTGTTGAGATTCAACTCTCATCATGATTTAGCTCTGATAAACATTCGGTTTCCAGATTTGCATAAAGTTTTCTACTGGAGCAATAGGAGTGAACCCAAACTGTTCGTACAACCCATGAGCATCGCGGGTTGCAAGCATCATACGGCGTAAGCCTTGTAGTTCTGGATGAGCAACAATTTCTGAGATCAACCACTTACTGATGCCTTTACCACGGTGTACCTCCATAACAAACACATCGGCAAGGTACGCAAACGTGGTACGATCGGTAATTAACCGAGCAAAAGCAACGAGTTGATTTTCATCATCCAAAACCGCGAAACAGAACGAATGGCGCAATGACTTCTCAAGGCGTTCTCTTGGAATGCCCTTTCCCCAGTAACTGTTTGAAATGAACTCGTAGATAACGTCTAAATCCATGTCATCTAACGACGTAGTAATTCGAAATCCTTGCATTGTATCCCTCAACATTGATTTATATTTTCTTAGCCACACAGACAAGCGAGTTGGCATTCGCCTCAAATGCTTGCGCTGACCAAGACTGGTACTTCTCTATGATTCTGAATCCCGCTTGTTCAAGGAAAACCTCTATGTCTTCCAGCGGACGATATTTTAAATCAATGCTGGAATACTCAATCGTTCCACCTTCAAAATGGCGCTCTTTCTTCAAATACATGATGGATGTTTGCAAGTCATACTCGGCCTTCATACCGAAATAATTCACTTCACCATAGGTTGGAGAAACATAGGTTTGCCACAGTGCCATCTCATTATCCAGTTCTAGATTCTCTGGCGTTGGTAACCGCGTATCGAAGACAAATCGCCCACCTTTTTCGAGGTGTCTTGATATTGAGCTCAGTGCACCTGCTAGCATCTCATCACTTAAAAAGGCTTGGAATGCATTCCCTGTCATTATGGCTAGGTCAAACTTCTTACCTAACGAAAACTGGGTTGCGTCGAGATGAAGAAAACGCAAGTTACTCCTGCTTTTGGCTTTGTCCTTTGCGTGTTTGAGCATCCCTTCAGAAATATCAATGCCAATGGCTTCGTTGAGTTGCTCAGAGACTGGAATCGTGACAATGCCGGAACCACAACAGACATCCAGTACACTTCGAGCATTGGTTTCTTCGATTAACCTTGTGATAAAAGCAATGTCGTGATGGTAATGCTGGTCGTATTGAGCATCGTATTCAATGCCAGACCCGAACTCGGTTAAATCTTGTGTTTTCAAAAACAATCCTTGTTTGTTACTTATTTCATCGGTGTGACTTTTTCAGCTCTAGCATCAAGTATCGACACACATAACCAACACCAGATACGTAACCAATCACATTTTCTAGGGAAACCACTTCCAACCCCGCTTGCTGACAGAGTTGCTCAACTTCACTTTCGGTATATGCCGTATGCACGACCGATCCACTATAAGTATTTCGAGGCAAATCTTGTCCATCCGGATCGTGGTATTGAAAGCTGATAAAACATCGTCCATTCGCAGTTAGCTTATGCGAAATGCACTCCAGAAGTTGTTGAGGCTCTGCTAGAAACTCAGTAAAACCAAGTGCGGTGATAAGGTCGAAGGTTTGTTCAAACAAAAGGGAAAATGGCTCATCGAGATTATGAACCGCGACGCTTTGATAGAGGTTAGTTTGGCGCGCTTGATCAACCATTTTGGACGAGATGTCTAAGCCATGGATGGCGAGTTCTGGATAGTGACTTTTTACGACATGGCCGATACTGCCAGTCGCACAGGCTAGGTCGAGAACCGAGCCTTGCTCGATGGGAAAGGTTTTTAACTTCTCAGAAATCCAACGTGGACCGACGTAGTGACTGTCATCCACCAACTTTTGATAACGATCCGACACATCATCATACATTTTTGCTACGTTCATCGTTTCCTCCTTGATAACCAGAACGATGCTCGAATGTAGCACGCAATAAGCATCTAGACACTTATTGGTTAACTAGTTCTTTATGGTATGTGACCGACTGGTTGTTTAGGACAACAAAAAAATCCGATACTCAATATTTTGAATATCGGATTTTTATAGCGTTATCGAGCTAACCAAATTCTCGCTAGTATTCCTATCGGAGTGGTAACGCCAGTTGTGACAGAGGAAATTTCACCATTTCTTAAAACATAAATGGTTGGGGTCACGCTAATTTTCCATTCGCGCATAATATCGCTTGAAGGATCGTTTATGTTTTCGAAACGATATTCTTTTGCCTGCATAAACTGCGCCACACGCTCATTTGGCCCTGATGAGCCAGAAACACCAACTAAGGCATAGTCATCACTCAGCCAGCTCACGCTTGGGCTTACAAATTTACAAGCGGGACACCAAGTCGCCCAAAAATAAACAACGACAGGTTGTTCATAACTTTGCGCGATTGCATCGAAGTGTTCACCATCGCTCAATACGGAGCTCAATGGTGGTGACTCCTGTTTAGGAATATCTTTGGTGCGATACCAATCCATCACGATGGAAATGACGGTGACAATGAGCACCATCTGTACGATTTGAACGAGCCAATATCGGAATGTTCTACGCTGCTTTGTCGAACTCATTGAATGGATCCTCCACTCGCTTGTTTCACCGCGCTTAAAACAACATCATCAGTCAGAATCACAGGTAACGGGATACCTTGTCGCGCTGCCGGGCCATAGACGATGTTAAACGGCACACCGTAACGCCCATGAGCTCGTAAAAAGTCAGTTACCGAGCCGTCCGGATGTGTCCAATCCCCTTTTAACATCGCTACATTAGGGCTTTGCAGCAATGAGTAGACAGGATCTTGCCAGATCACACCGATCTTGTTCGCTTTACACGTGACACACCAATCCGCAGTGACATCCACAAACACCACTCGCCCATTATTGACGTGATCTTCAATCGCCGAGTTAGAAAGCTTCTGCCACGCTAAGTCCTCAGGAAGCGGTGTCGCCCATTGGTCGGCAGTGACACTACCAAGTAACAGGCCACCAGCTATCAACACTAATGACGCAGTTCCGGATACAGCAAGCGCTTTCTCACCATACACTTTCTTAACTCTTGCCATCATTACAACAAAAGCAGCCACAGCGATAAGTGCAATCCATAACATCGGAACATGATTTGCCATTAATGAAAGTAGCCAAACGCTGGTTGCCAACATCATTATGCCAAACACTATTTTAACGACATTCATCCACGAGCCAGGCTTTGGTAGTTTCAGCGCGATACTTGGAAACACAGCGACTAAGATCCAAGGCAGTGCCATACCCAATGCTAATGCTGTAAAAGTTGCAAATAACGTTAATACGTCGGCACCCAAGGCAAACGCCACGGCTGTTCCCAGGAAAGGCGCGGAGCAAGGCGTCGCAAGCAATGTGGCAAACATACCTTGAACATAGTGACCAACTAGGGAGTTATCACCTTTCGAGGCCAGCCATGTATTGGTACCCGATGATAGACGGATTTCAAACAGCCCCAGCATATTGGCCCCAAACAAAGTGGTGACCAACACCATAAAACCTAAGAACCAAGGGCTTTGAAATTGCACGCCCCAGCCAATGGCATTACCTGTTAGCTTGAGCACCAAAATAAAACCAGCGAGAATCCAGAACGACGTTAATATACCAAGTGACGAGGCAACAAACTGAGCGCGAATTTGACGACGCTCGATACCTTGAGCGGCAACAATACTACTTAGCTTCATCCCCAAAACCGGAAGAACGCAAGGCATAATGTTAAGAATTAAACCGCCGAGCAACGCGAATAGAAAAACACTCGTTAGAGACGTGCTCGGCAACGGTTCAACTATTGCCTCAGCAGTTGCTTGAGTGGTTTCTTCTGCTAGTAAATTGGTGTCTTTGATGGTCACAAACAGCGACTGATCATCTAACTCCACATCGCCCAGCCAAGTATCAACGATATAGCTCGCGGTGACGATGTTTCCTTCTTGATGCATTCCTTCAAGCTTGAAGCTATAGTCTCGCGTTGCTTCATCGACACCATCCACCAGCACTTGTGGTTGTTGCCAACCCTGACTGTTCTTTAGCTTGATTTGTAGTTTCGATTGGTTCGCATCCCAACTCGCCTGAGTAACATCAATAAACGGCGATGGCTGCGGCACGTTGCTCACTGCTTGAGCGTAACTGAACATCACGCCTTCATCGACTGTTAGATCAGAAGGCAAGAACGTCAATTGAATTTGATAGTCCGTCAGCACACAAATCGTCGTACAAGAAGAAAGTGTCAGTACCGCATCAATCGTGACAGGTTTGGACATGTCTTCGACGTGCAGCGTCATGGGGAACAAAGTGTCGCCTTTATACCCAAGAGTCTCGATACCTAATAGTTCGAATTTTTGTGGGTGCGGCCATTGCCAATCCACTTTGGATAAATTTTGTGAATTTTGCCAATCAATAGATGGTGCTACGCCGCCCTCACCAGGTGAACGCCAGTAAGTTTTCCAGTCCCCAGCCAACTTGACGTCCAGATAACCAGTGATTGTTTTGGCTTGCGGATCTTGTTGACCAGTGAGCACAAAGCGCGTTTGCACTGGAGGATGTTGTGGGTTGGTCAGCCAACCTGTATCAGTAGTTTGAGCTGAAACACTCAGAGAGAGCAAACTCAAAGCAAGCGTCATAAAAAACATGGACGCAAACTGAGTCAGTTTAGTAATTTGATTCATAGTGATTCCTAGTTATAAAGACAAAGGTGCTAAATAACTGACGCTAGTGGTCAGAAAGCACGCTTTTATTCTCGGAACACACAGAAAGTCAGATGGACTCGATACTTACGGCCTATCGGTTCCGTCCAATGTTGCGCACCAATATAGGCACTGCACAACCAAATTGCCGAAGCAAAAAGACCGACAAACAGAACAACAATAAATACATCGAGTTGATGTTGAGAAAACTGAATTAACTTTTCAGACAATTCGCACTTGCTAGTTTCTTTAGTATCAATCGACTTGACGCTCGAACGCTCATCAGCAAGTGAAACCGCGGGCGATTCCGTCTCATATTTCATAGAGCATGACGATGCAAAGCCTGAATTTTGCATCAGACACACAACCACCACCCAGCCAATAATCGCCAGTAGCCATTTTGCCCGCTTATGTGGCGTGTGATGTCGTTTAGTCAACAAACTCATAAGAATTCAGATAAGTAAGAACGAAGAAGATAATACGCGAGTCGTCATAAAGCTCAAGTTGTATCCTCTAAATAGCCTTAAGAGGCTTCACTCGGTAAGCTTTAATCTAGCTTGCCATAAATATATGCCAACTCTGCGACGGTTTTTGCCGAGAACTTCTTCAATAGATTAGCTCGGTGTACTTCAACCGTTCGCATTGCTATGCAAAGTTCGTCAGCAATACGAATATTGCGCTTTCCTTCAATAATCAAACGTAAAATGTCTTTTTCTCTAGGTGTGAGCGATTCATAAGCCGATTTAGCTGCTGCCATATCGAGGTTTGTGGCAGACTGCGCCTGTCCCTGCAAAATGGCTCGTGCCAGTTCATCGCCTTTGACTGGTTTTTGGAAGAAATTGACCGCCCCAGCTTGCAATGCATCGACCGCCATCGGAACATCACCATGCCCTGTCAGATAAATAACGGCTAGCGGGCTGTTGGCTTGATTTAAAATTTGGTGCACTTGCTGACCACGAAGGTTGGGCATTCGGCTATCAAGGATCACGCATCCGGCCTGATGAATGTTCACTTCGTCGAGAAAAGATTGCCCATCAGCAAAAGTCGTCACCTTGAACTCATGCTCTTCCAGCATAAAAGCGAGCGAGTCACGCACCGATTCATCATCATCGACTACAAAAACAGGTAGCTGCTTTTCACCGCTGCTCATTGAGTGCTCCTATGCCTAGTTCAGATTAGTTTTGATATGGAAACACAAGCTCAACCAAACAACCATGTGGTGCTATCGAGCTGATGACAAACTCGCCACCATGCATTTCCATCACATCGCGACAAATGGCTAACCCCAGCCCAAGCCCTTCTTCTTTGCTACTCACAAACGCTTGAGTCGGATTCTCTTGCTGCAACCCTGTACCATTGTCTAACACTCGAATAGAGAGTTGACTGATTTGGTAATCGCAATGCAGGGCAATTTTACCTTGATAACCTGATGAGTGATATTTCTCTTGGAACAAAGTACACGCATCAATCGCGTTGCTGATCACATTAACTAAAACCTGTTGTACGCCAACTGCATCGACAAGTAATGGACGAATGTTCCCTTCTGTACTGGCCACAATAGAAATGTTTTGCTTCTGCATTCGAAAATGGAGTAACTCAATCGTGTCATCAATGAGTACTTGAAGATCGCACGGCGCTTTGTCGACACTACGCTTGCGGATCAACGTTCTTAATCGCTGAATAATTGCATCGGCTCTTTCAACTTGGCCCTGTATTTTCTCAAGTACAGGGACAATATCTTCATGTGGGCGTTTTTTGGCCAAGCGAAGTAAACCGCCTTCACTATAATTGCGAATGGCTGCCAATGGCTGATTGAGTTCATGAGCAAGACTAGTGCCGATTTCTCCGACAATCGCGACCCTTTGTGAATGTTCTAACTGTTCACTTTTCTCTTTTAATCGTAACGATGTCTGCTCCAACGCTTGCTTACTCTTGCTAAATCGATACTCAAGCCAAAAGTGGTACGCGTTCAACACAATCACAAACATGAACAGAGCCCATGCCCATTCTTGATGACTACGCAGCCAGCGTAGAGCCTCACTCCACCAGGGTTGTTGCAACGGATGGAGATCCAACGCCTGATAAAGTTTGTCGATGCTCAGCAAGCTGACGGGGGACGTCCAACCTGACGCGCCTGCCGCAATAACCGCAGGGTGTTCAGGTGGCATCGCTAACAATGCTTGCGCAATCTGTTTGGCGATCTGAGCTGAGCCGCGCTCTGTTTTGGCAAATGACCAGTTAGGATAAAGCGGTGTGGAAACAGCGCATAACGAGCGCTCGTTCGGCTGTTGATTTAAAACTCGGTAATTACCCGGTTGTAAAAGCCCTTCACTTAGCATCTGTTCCAATAAACAAGCAGGGACGACGGCCGCTTCCACATTACCATCACGTAATTGATACAGGTTGGCATCAATAGGAAAACCAAGATAGCGGACATCAGAAAAGAAATCGTTTGGATTAAGCCCCATTTTGACTATTTGATAGCGCATCGTTAGATAACCACCAAACGCTTTTTCTGATACCGCCGCAACGGGACGTCCTGAGACATCTTGCACCGTTTGATAACTTGAATTGGCTCGAACCACAAGCGCCGAACCAATGCCGTAATTCGAGTTTTGTGGGGCTCTGCTGGTTAGCGTTGCCATCCACGACAGCGCGTATTGCCTGCCCAATCGCACTGCCTGACCTGGGTTGGTTAAGATGAAATCCATGGTCTGAAACTTCACCGCTTCGCCCATTTCATCCAAGTTAAGGGGATGAAGGACAAAATGCACATCGGAAATTTGCTGATTGAGCCAATCAATGGTCGGTTGCCATCTCTGCTCAGCATAAAGATGGCCGCGTATCGCTAACACGCCCACTTCGACTTTTTGCTTGGCCTGTGGCTGCTCTGCTTTTTGCTCTTGCATTCCTTGCAGATCTGCTTGTTCAGAAACTGCGCCCTGAGTCAAAGATGCAAAGGCAACTAAGCAAAGAATCCAAAGCTGAAGCCACAGTGCTTTTTTCATGATGAGTCGAATCGTTCCGTCAAGAGAGTACGACAAGAATAACAGCTACCTTCCCTAAACCACATTTGTTTTAGATCAAGTTTGATCTGGGTATGTGGAAATCCACAATATAAGCCTCGCAGTGCATTTCTCACAATGGAATCAGTCAATTCAAATACAACAAAAAAGCAGGTGAGTTATGGATTCCACCAAACGTCGCTTTCTCAGCGCGGTCACAGCCGGAGCCGCGTTAATTCCAGTCGCAGGCATTGGCACGGCAACTGCGGGAAACATTATTCGAAATAACCAGTCCGCTGACCGAAAAGGACAAATCGGCAAGCGTTATGCCATGGTGATAGATTTGCGTAAATGTGTCGGATGCCAAGCGTGCACCGTAGGTTGCAGCATTGAAAACCAAGCGCCAATTGGTCAATTCCGAACCACCGTAAAGCAATACGAAGTTACGTTAGATGATGGCTCTACAGCCACGCGAGAAGCAAAAGCCTTTATGCTACCGCGCCTTTGTAACCACTGCGACAACCCACCTTGCGTGGCAGTGTGTCCGGTTCAAGCAACCTTTCAGCGCGAAGATGGTATTGTCATGGTGGATAACAGTCGCTGCGTCGCCTGCGCGTACTGTGTACAAGCTTGCCCTTATGATGCTCGTTTTATCAATGAGGACACGCTCACCGCAGATAAATGTACCTTCTGTGCTCACCGTCTAGAAAAAGGTCTATTGCCTGCCTGCGTGGAAACCTGTGTTGGCGGTGCACGTGTAATTGGTGATTTGAATGATCCATCAAGCGAAGTCCGCCGCTTAATTGCGAAGCACCAAGACGATATCAAAGTGCTAAAACCCAATGAAGGCACCAAGCCTCACGTGTTTTACATCGGCATGGATGAACGCTTCACCAGCCACATCGACGGACAACCTGCTATTTACGACCCACAGGGAGAGCGCGCATGAACATCACCGAAGTGTTAGTCCAACCTCAAGCGATGGCTTGGCTCCCGTGGGCGGTGCAATATTTCTTCTACATCGGTTCGGCTTATGCGGCTGCTGTTTTATTCCTAATCGCCCTATTATTTGAAAAACACACCAGTCACAGACTGCGCGCTGCGCTTGTTCTGACGCTGGCCATCGGCGCCATCGTGGGGCCATTAGCGTTAACTGGCGACCTTCACCAACCGGGACGCGCATGGCATTTTTACGCACACATCACTCCGTGGTCATGGATGTCTTTAGGGTCGCTTTTCTTGCCTGTTTTCTCAGGTTTAGCGGTAGTGACTGCATGGCTGTATCTCCGCGAGGATCTGATCAACTTACGTAATCAGCCAGGGAAAGTACTGCCTCTAATTTCAAAGCTGTCACTGGGTGACTGGGCGCTCTCTCGTAGAGTCATGCTTATGGTATCTGTTATCACGGTGCTATCAGGCATCACCATTGCAGTCTACACAGGCGCTGAAATTGCAGTCGTTAAATCGCGCTCTTTATGGCACCAACCCGCGTCGCCGGTTCTTTGGTTTGTCACTGCATTTATGAGCGCGGTCGGATTTTCTCTGTTGATTTGGCTCTTGCTGCCTAGTCAGTCAAAGACGCTGACATCTGGCGATACTAATTTACTTAAAAAATCAGTGGTTACCAGCGGTGTATTAACGCTGATACTGCTACCGATTTGGGCATCCAACAATTCCGCATTTTCGCTCTATTCTAGCGAACAATGGATGCACAACATTGCCCTGCTCACTTTTGTCGTTTTAGGTTGTGTTTTGCTCGCTTTCATCTTCTTGCGCGATACCAAAAAGTCCGCATCAGCCAGATTTCGTCACGTCATAGGGCTCAGTTTCGTGTCTGCTGCCGCACTGGCAAGTGCATGGCTGATTCGCTGGTTTACCATCATGGAAGTGCAAACCATCGCCAAGTTCGATGCAGGGCTGTATCCATACCAACTCACTATGGATGGAAATGGCTGGATAGGCATTATCGGCATGCTCGGATTATGGCTTGCACTGGCACTGCTCGGTTCGGAGCTGGTTCAGTCAAAACAAAAGATCGAAGTAAAAGCCTCATCACTCACCTTAACTGAACGCTAATCAAAGAGGATTTCATCATGGATAACAAACGCCGTCAGTTTTTGAAATCAGGCATTGCAGTGGGTGGGCTTGGCGCATTCGCTGCGGGTTACGCTACCACCACCAAACACATAGTCGAGGGTGCGCTCGAAGGCACTGCGGGAGAAAAAACGCGTGATATTCACCACGGTAACTCGCTTGAACCAGAGTACACGGTCAACAGCAAAGGCAACCTAATCCCTAATCCAAATCAGCGCGTTGCGCCATCGATGTGCTTTGGTTGTTGGTCACTGTGCGGATTGCGTGTACGCATTGATAACCGCAGCGACGATATTTTGCGTATTACTGGCAACCCATATCACCCACTCTCTCATCAGCAACACATTCCGTTCGAAACGCCAGTCAAAGATGCTTATTTAAGTTTGGCAGGAGAAGCGGGCCTTGACGGTCGTTCAACAGCATGCGCACGTGGCAATGGGATGCTAGAAATTCGCAACAGCCCGTACCGCATTACTCAGCCACTGAAACGAGTTGGAAAACGCGGCGAAGGAAAATGGATTCCGATCAGCTACGAGCAATTGATAGAAGAAGTCGTAGAGGGTGGTGATTTATTTGGTGAAGGCCATATTGATGGCTTACGCGACATCCGCGATTTAACAACGCCCGTAGATCCTGAAAACCCAGAATATGGACCGAAAGCCAACCAATTGTTAATGACCAACGCCGGTAACGAAGGCCGAGACGACATATTCAAACGCTTCGCGTTCAACAGCTATGGTACACGTAACTTTGGGCATCATGGCTCTTACTGCGGCTATGCATTTCGTGCTGGCAGCGGCGCATTTATGAACGACTTAGATAAGAACGCACACTTAAAGCCAGATTTTGATAATGCGGAATACATCATCTTCATCGGTATGTCGCCAGCTCAAGCGGGTAACCCTTTTAAGCGTCAGGCGCGCCAACTCGCCAATGCGCGAACAGAAGGCAGCTTGGAATACACCATCATCACGCCAAGTTTGCCGGCGGGTTCATCGAGCTTGGCCGCCGGTGACAACAACCGCTGGATACCAATCAAACCGGGCACCGACTCTGCCCTCGTGCTTGGCATGATCCAGTGGATCATCGAAAACCAACGCTACAACAAAACCTTCTTGGCGCAGCCGGGGGCAAACGCGATGAAACGAGCCGGCACCGCGCACTGGTGTAATGCTACGCATCTTGTGATAAGCGATAATCAGCACCCGAGAAACGGCACGTTTTTACGCGCGTCGGACTTGAATCTGCCATTCGAGGGCGAAGCGTTGTCTGACTCCGACCCGTACGTCATCGTGGATGATCAAAGCGGCGAATTTGGTGTGCATACCCAGACAGAAGAAGCGGCACTGTTTGTCGATAAAACGGTTTCGCTTGCATCAGGCGAAGTACGAGTAAAATCGTCTCTACAAAGGCTCAAAGAAGAGGCGTTCAAATACAGCCTTGCGTTCTACAGCAAACAATGTGAGATCCCTGTTGAGCAAATCGCAGAACTAGCGAAACGCTTCACCAGCTACGGCACAAAAGCGGTGGTCGATACCCACGGTGGCAACATGCACACCAATGGGTTCTATAACTCGTTTACCATCATGATGCTCAATGCATTGATTGGTAATATCAACATGAAAGGCGGCGCGATGGCCAAAGCGGGTGGCTACCCAACTTCCGCTGCGGGTCCTCGTTACGACTTCACCAAATTTGCGGGTAAGGTCGGCCCGAAAGGCGTCTTTCTATCGCGCAGTAAATTCCCCTACCACAAAACCAGCGAATACAAGCGTCGCGTTGAGGCAGGAAAATCCCCTTACCCAACTCGCGCACCTTGGTATCCGTTTGCAGCGCCACTGCTGACAGAGCACCTATCTGCGGCTATTGATGGTTATCCATACCGCGTTAAAGCGTGGATCAATCACATGGCGAACCCAATGTATGGTGTACCCGGTTTGAAAGCGCTGCTGGAAGACAAGCTTAAAGATCCAAAACAACTCGGTTTGATTGTGTCTGTTGATGCGTTCATTAACGAAACCACCGCATTGTCGGACTATATTGTGCCGGACACGGTCACCTACGAAAGCTGGGGTATGGCAACGCCTTGGCACGACGTTCCGGTGAAAACCGTCACCGCTCGCTGGCCGATTGTGGGAGCGCGAACAGAGAAAACCGCCGATGGTCGTTCAATTTGCTTAGAAAACTTTTTGATTGATGTCGCCAAGAAAATGCAACTAGGCGGCTTTGGTGACAACGCGATTCAAGATGCGCAAGGGAATTGGCACGCCCTCCACAGCGCTGAAGATTTCTACTTACGTTCCGCGGCAAACTTGGCGTATGTGAAAGGCGGGGTGCCTGAAGTTTCGGCAGAAGACATTGCGTGGTCCGGCCTAGAGCGTTTAATGCCAGCCATGCAGAAGACGCTGACAGCGGATGAGATGAAACGTGTGGCGTTTATTTTTGCTCGCGGTGGACGCTTTGAAAATGCAACCGAAGCGTATCAAGGTGAGCAAATGAAGCACAAATGGACACGACCTGTTGCGATATGGAATGAACGTGTCGGCAGCGCAAGAAACACCATGACCGGTGATTTCTACACCGGTTGCCCAACATGGCATCCACAAAAACTGGCCGATGGCACACCAATGGAAGACCAGTTCCCAAGCTCAGAGTGGCCTTTCAGCCTGACGAACTTTAAATCCAACATTCACAGTGCGGTATCCAATCTATCGCCAAGGTTGAACTCGATTAAAGGCGTAAACCCAGTGTACATCCATCCAATCGATGCCGAGCGCGCAGGCATTAAAACAGGTGATGAGTTTGTTATCGAGACACCATCTGCAAGCACCAAAGCACTCGCGATGATAGTCAGCGGGATTCGCCCTAGTACACTCGGATTTGAACATGGGTTTGGTCATACCGAGCTAGGACAACGCTCGCACTGGATCGGCGATAAACAACAACCCGTAAAAACGCGCAGCCAAGATGGCGTCAACATTAACGACATTGGCTTAATTGACCCTACTCGAGAAGGCAAAGGCGTGTTGTTGGATTGGGTAGTGGGCGCGGCGGCACGTCAGTCCCTGCCGGCCAAAATCCGCAAAGCGTAACGCCGCACGTTAAGACGTCTCTACCACTTAGAGCTGCCGATTTGTGCAGCTCTTCACCACTTTGTTTTTATCGCTTATAGAACAACCAATAAAAACAAATACGGCCATTTACACTTATTAAATATGTGGAAATCCACAATACCTTTCATTATTGACAAGGCCGACAATATTGTCCAAGTGACTACCAAGTAGCACTTAGACATATTAATAAAAATTAAAGTGAGTCAGCATGTCAAAAATTCTTCCAGTGGTGGTGGCCTGTTTGTTAGCAACCACTATGGGCGCAAGCGCCTCGTCTATTCCGGAAAAAGCCAGCGTATGTAGCGGTTGTCACGGCCAAGATGGCATGGGACAGCCAAATATCGCGCCGATGATCGCTGGTTTAAACGCGAATTATCTCAACACTCAAATCGAACTATTCCTTAGTGGCGAACGCCAAAATGTGGTCATGCAAGGCATGGCGAAGGAACTCAGCGATCCCGCAGACCGTAAGGAAGTTATGGAGTACTTTGCTAACCTCCCGAGCTATGAGTTCACGAATCCAGAACAACGCGGCGACCAAGCTGATATTCGTAACCCGTATCGTAAGTTAATTTTCCAAGGCGATTGGGATAGAAATATTCCAGCTTGCGCAACTTGTCATGGAGCCAGCGGTATGGGCGTCGACAAGTTCCCTCGCCTCGCAAGCCAACATGCTGATTACTTAAAAACGCAATTGATGGCATGGAAAAACGGCACTCGCAGTGGCGACCCGCTCAATATGATGGGGACCATCGCAAAAAATCTCACTGACAAAGAGATCGAAAATCTTGCTTACTACTTTGCCTCATTACGTTACTAGGAGCAGTCATGAAACGTTTCTATTCTTTGTTCGCACTGCCTTTCATTTCTACGCTCGTACTAGCTAACGATCCATTACCGGACCGCCAGAAAGAGCTACCTGCGATAGAAAAAGAAAATCACGGTGAATACTTAAAACCGCGTGATCTCAGCACAATCCCAAACACCGCATTTGGTGAGCAAGTAAAACGCGGTTACTCGCTCTTTGTTAACTCACAACAAATGCGCGGAAAATACGTTGGCAACGAACAAAACTGTGTGAACTGCCATATGGAGGCAGGACGAAAAGCAAACGCTGCGCCACTGTGGGCAGCTTACATGGCATACCCTGCATATCGTAAGAAAAACGATCGCGTAAACAGCTATGCTGACCGTATCCAAGGTTGTTTCGAGTATTCCATGAACGGTAAAGCGCCCGCTTACGATTCGACAGAAATTGTTGCCCTTAGTGCTTACGCCTACTGGTTAGCGATGGGCGGCTTGCTTGACAAACATGGTATGGCGGATGAACCCATTCCAGAACTAGACGCAAAAACGTTGCAAATTGGTGGAAAAGCAAAAGACTTCCCGTTGCCCGAAGCCATCGCACAAGCATTACCAATTGAAAAGCGGGGTAATCTCTCTGGGCGTGGCTACCCAAAAATCGCCGCCCCTGAGCAAGAACCATCAATAGAGCGAGGCGCATTGGTCTACGAAAAGAACTGTGAAACTTGCCATCGCGCCGACGGTTCAGGCATCAAAGACACCAACGACCATTCATACATTCCACCACTTTGGGGCGAATATGCGTATAACTGGGGCGCAGGTATGCACCGGATTAACACTGCAGCCTATTTTATTTACGAAAACATGCCGCTTGGGAAAAGTGTGCAGCTGACAGAGCAAGAAGCTTGGGATGTCGCAGCATACGTCAACAGCCATGAGCGTCCACAAGATCCTCGATTCAAAGGCAATGTCACCGCAAACGCGGAGAAATATCACCAGCACCAAGGCTATTACGGCAAAACGCTCAACGGTACGCAAGTCGGGGCCAATGCCTTTAAGAGCGGAACGGTCAAATAAAGTACAACTAACCACTTTAAATAAAATACTCTTTTCCCTGCTCAGATTATCTGGGCAGGATTACTTACCCTTAAAAACAAGTAATTACCCCTCCACAGACAAGCAATATCACATTATTTTCGACTTCCAACATACTCATCTTCGCCGTAAAATCTTGTACCAAACGCGACTTCGTTTATGTCTTAGATCTCCCATATGCTCTAATGCCAAAAGTAAGAAACTCGTAAACTCCTGAATCAAAACAAGCGTGCCTAGTGAAAAAAGAGTATTCTTAAAGCAAATGAATCTAAAACCTACCCGATGAGTATTCAACCTAATTCCCGTCAGTTAATTTCATGCGAAGAGTGCGGCCTTGTTGTTCGCATTCCCGATATCGAACAGGGGCAAAAAGCACAATGTCCTCGATGTTCGCATTCGCTGACTAAAGTGAATGCCAAGCCTTACCAAAGCGTGATCGCCATATCATCGGCATGTTTGATCATGTTAGTGCTAAGCATTTCTTTCCCTTTTATGTCGTTCAGCGTGCAAGGGTTGTCGCAAGAAATCACCTTGTTGCACGCTGCAAAAATGCTGGCTGAGTTTCAAAATGTGCTTTTGGGTGTGCTGTTACTCGCAACAGTTATCGTTTTACCTGCAATCTATGTTGGCCTCATTCTCTTTCTTCACCTTGAAGCATTAAAAGCACGTAAACATACCCCCTCTAAAAAGCAGCAACGAATGGCAAAAGTTTTATGCCGTCTTCTGTTTCGAGTCGAACCCTGGTTAATGGTGGATGTCTTTTTGATTGGCGTGTTGGTCAGCTTAATTAAAATAGCTTCCCTCGTAGACATAGGAATGGGCACTTCATTCTGGGCGTTTTGTGTATATACCGTTCTGGTAGTCAAATGCATATCAATGGTCGACAAAAGCTGGCTCTGGGGGCACTTTATTCCAGCTATCGAGCTATCTGATGTAAAAGAGGGTGATACACACCATAACCACAACCATATTGGTTGTCATACGTGTCACCAGCTCAACCCTATTGAAGCTAAAAAACACCAACACTGCATTCGTTGTAAAAGCCCTATTCACAGATACAACCCCGCAGACAATTTACAAAAAGCTTGGGCGCTTTTGTTTGCTTCAGTCATTTTCTATATCCCTGCGAACCTCTACCCTATGATGTACACCGTAAGCCTTGGACATGCAGAAGGTTCGACTATCATGGAGGGGGTAATATTGCTTTGGCATTTAGGTTCTTACCCTATTGCGATGGTAATTTTCTTTGCTAGCGTATTTATTCCAATGGCGAAAATGCTGGCACTCGCGTGGCTGTATTACAATGCGCAAAAAGCGCGATATCTTCCGCACGAAGAGAGTATTTCACGCTTAAAGATCTACCGCATAACTGAGTTTATTGGCCGTTGGTCCATGATCGATATCTTCGTCGTCGCGATCTTAGTTGCACTGGTTCAACTGCAAAACTTAATGGCGATTTATCCAGGTCCTGCTGCGCTCTCTTTCGCGGCAGTGGTCATTTTTACTATGCTTTCTGCAATGATATTTGACTCACGTTTGTTGTGGCAATTGCCACAAAACGAAGTGCAGGAGCCGATTTCTGACAACTTAAACGAGAAAGCCAAATATGAGTGATGAGAACAACGTAACCGCTCAAATAAAACCGCAAAAGCAGATTTCTGCGATATGGATTGTCCCGATCCTTGCGCTAGCCATGGGAGCGTGGATGCTGTTCCAATATATCAACAGTACAGGCCCACAAATTACTCTCCAACTGCCAACCGCAGATGGGATTGAGGTTGGCAAAACCGAAATCCGAGCATTGAATGTAAAAGTCGGACTGATTACTGAAGTCACTCTCAGTGAAAATTACGATCACATCATCGCTAAGGCACAAATGAACAAGGATGCAGAACGCATGCTGCGAGATGACACCATGTTTTGGGTGGTGAAGCCTCGCATTGGCCGTGATGGCGTTTCAGGTTTAGAGACCTTGCTCTCTGGCGCTTATATCCAACTTCAACCGGGTAAATCTAAGATAGAGAAAGAGCGCTTTACGGTCTTAGATGTTCCCCCAGTGGCCTCTCCTGATGCAGAGGGGTTACGCCTTGTGTTAACACACCGCGAGGCTGGTAAGCTAGGCGTTGGTGACCCCGTCATTTATAAAGGCTTTACGGTTGGTCGTGTAGAGAAAACCAGCTTTGATGTTGACACTCGCAAAGCGTTATACCAACTCTTTATTTTCAAGCCTTATGACAGCTTAGTGCGCACTCGTACCAAGTTCTGGCTGAATTCTGGCGTAGATTTACAGCTCAATGCTGAAGGGTTCGAAGTCAAGTTTGGCTCATTAGAGAGCATGCTAACGGGTGGTGTTACCTTCGATACCGTTCCAGGTCTTGAATCCGGTGAACAGCTCACTGAAAATATGGTCAACTTCCGCTTGTACGATGATATTAAACAACTTCGAGAAGGCATGTACGATGATTATATTGAATTCGTTATGCTTTTTGATGAATCGGTACGAGGACTTAAACGTAAGGCACCTGTCGAATATCGAGGCTTGAGAATTGGTACTGTGATGCGTGTACCAATGCGACTTCCAACCCCAGAAGAGAACTTTTCTGCGAAAAAAATCCCTGTATTGGTACGTATCGAGCTCGGCCGTGTTTATGGCGATTTCCAATCCCAATCTTTACCAATGTTAAAAGATAAATTGAAGAGTGAGTTTGCTAAAGGCCTACGTGGTACTTTAAAAACAGGTAACTTATTAACAGGCGCACTGTATGTTGACGCCGACTTCTATCCAAACGACGAGCCTTACGTACCGAGTAAGTTTGCTGATTTAGATGTTTTCCCAACCATGCGTGGTGGTTTTGCGCAGGTTCAGCGCCAAGTGAACGACTTCCTAAATAAGATTAATAACTTACCAATGGAAGAAACACTAGACTCTCTCAATTCAACGTTAAAAACGTCTGAAAAAACGTTAGCTTCAGCAGAACGCGTGGCGGACAGTATTGATAAACTTTTGAATCAAAAAGAGACGCAAGAGATCCCAACAGATATTCGCCAAAGCTTACAGCAATTACAAAAAACACTCGATGGTTATGGGCCCAACTCAACCATGTACAGCGAAATGGAAGCCACGCTAAAAGAATTAGAAAGCGTGATGACAGAGTTTAAACCCGTACTTAAACAGCTAAACGAAAAGCCAAACTCTCTCGTGTTTGGAGAAGATGAAATCAGTGACCCAATACCAGTTAAAGGCAAAAACTAATGAAACGAGTATTCTTTCTGTCTATCGCGCTATTTGTCGGTCTAATGGGTTGCAGTAGCGCTCCGCAAACTAAAGGAGCTATGTACCTTCTACCTAAGGCGGAACCAGTGACGCTGAGCTCTTCTGATATCGCTCAGCGCCCAACTTTAGTTGTTCGTCCAGTGACATTGGCGAGTTATTTGAATGATAATGGCATTGTTTATCGAACCTCTGAGACCCAAGTTATTCAGGCAAAACACAATCAATGGGCGCACAGTATTTCCGAGCAAATCACTCAGAGAGTTGTCGCGGAACTACGTCACAAGCAAAGTCATTACTGGCCGACTGAAATGAATAATCTGTTGGATCAAAGCGGTGAAGCCAAACTACAGCTTACGTTAAATAAATTTAATGGCAGCTACAAAGGTAATATCGAAATTGAGGGGGAATGGTTACTCATTAATGCCGAAGGTAAGGTAGAAAACAGCGCGCCAATACAAATCTCTCAGCCGCTTCAAGATGAGGGCTATGAAGCGCTCGTCAACGCTTTATCCATAGGCTTAGAAAGCCTAACCTCAGACATTGCCAAACAACTCTAAAGTCAATGTTAATTACAGGGAAGCAAGTTGCTTCCCTTTTTTATGCAGAGTGTAGCGACTTCTACTAAGCTGAAAGCTGACGAAAAGCCGAAAAGGAAATTGGATGAAACCATGTAACCTGCTATCACTCTCCTCACTCATTCTTGTATTACCTACATCAGTAGCGCTCTCAACCGAGACACAAGAATCTCGTTGGCGAAATAGCATAGAAGTGTACATGCTAGGACTGAATATCCACGGGGATACCAGTATTGGTCGCTTTTCATCAGAGGTGGATGTCGATCCTAAGTTCATCGTAGACCACCTCGATATTGGGGCGATGTTGCGATTCGAGAGTATTTACCAAAGTAAGTGGGGCTACTACATAGATTATAGTTTCATGAACTTAAGTGGTGATGTTAATAATATCAAGGGCGCTCTGCCTAACGCTCGTTATCGTGCGGACATCGAAATACGGCAAGGTGTTCTAGAAGCAAAGGCATTCCAACGCGAACAATATTCATTTGGTAAACTGGATTATATGTTTGGATTACGTTGGTGGGACAATGACATCACCGGCAAGCTGTATCGTAATGATAACCGGGTACTAGAAGATAGACTGTCATTACAAGAAGATTGGGTCGATTTTTTAGTTGGCTTGCGACTCATTGATGAATTGAGCGAAAACTGGCGATTTCATGCCAGCATCGACGCCGGACTTGGCAACGATACTCACTTCACTTATGCCATTCAAACTGGTGTTCGTTATCGTTTTAACGAATGGTCTGATCTCAACTTAGCTTACAAGTCGACCTGGGTTGATTACAAAAATGAGGGAGTATTTGAATATGATACAGCTTCTCAAGGGCTTTTAGTCGGACTTGGCTTTTACTTTTGATCAGGTGAAACCCTAGCCTATATTCAAGCGTTGTAACGTGTACTAGCTCTAGGTACACGTCTAGTGTCGCGTTACAGATGCTTAAATAAGGCAAATTGATCTTCATCAGACTATAAATTGCTCTTCGGTGTTACTCTCTGTCGCAAAATATAAAACCCCACTCTATGACCTCATATAGGTCTTATTGATAAGGTTCCCGAGTAGCAATGTCGATTAACATTTCCGATTTAACCACCGCCCTAAATAAGGTGGAGCATATTCATAAAGTTCAGCTTGAAAACGTACATCAGTTCTTCAAAGCAAACGAAGCTTTTTCGTTGCAAACATTCAGCCAGCTGATATCTAGCGACTCGCTTGATGATCGATTTAAAACCATCGATAGAGCGTTCTCTTTGCTTGGTGATGCAAAAACCTACCTTTTAGAAGTGTCTTACCTTATTAAGTAAAAAAGAAAGCCCCGATAAAATTCATTATCGGGGCTATCATTTTCTCTCTAAACTACTGATTTACAATTTGTAACGATCATCAATTACCGTTAGTTCTGGGAAGGTTTTACCCTCGTCCATCGCTTCTTCTGTCTCTTCTTTTACTTGGTTATCAATCCAGAAATTACCGATATCCATTGGATGAAGCACCCATTCTGTCGCTTTTGTCATGCCGTTTTTAGGAATTTTAACCCAGCGCCAATGAGCAACTCGAGAATAAGGCACCATGTAGCCAGGAACGATGATATTTGCTTTGCTGACATAGTTTTGGATTTGATGCGACAAGTCGTAACGCTTCTCCTGATCAAACTCAGAGTCATACGCTTCAATTAACTTGTCTAGCTCAGGGCTGCTGTAGTTGGTGTGAGCATTCGTTTGTGGTCGATTTGCATTATCCGAGTGTAGGTATTCCCAATACGCAGGGATCTCACCAGAGCCCATATTCAAAAACGCTAGCTGATGCTTTTTCTCAAGAATGTATTTAAACGCAGATGAGCCATCCACCAAGTTTAACGTGAACTCAAGACCAGCAAGTTTCGCTTGCTCTTTCAGGTATGCAATACGCGGTGTCCAAGAGTTGTATCCGTAGGTGATAGCAAAGCTCAAGCGTTGGCCCTTGTCGTTAACACGAATACCATCTGCGCCCACTTTGTCAAAGCCCGCTTTTTCGAAGTGTTTAACCGCCGCATCAGCATCAAACTTTGGCGGTGTATTGTTAGGATCATCGTATTCGCCATGACCAAAGCCGAGTCCATGCGGTTTACGTGAATAATCTCCACGCATGATGTTTTCAATCATGCCGTCATAGTCAGTGGCTGCCATAACACCTTTACGCACTTCTAGGTTATCCAACATCGGCATAGCTGTGTTCATCCAAAGACCACCAGCTCCTTGCGGTGCTTCGTTAAAGCCCCAGTACTTTTGGATATAGCCTTTTTTGTACACATCACTATTGGTTTTGTCATGCCAAAAGCTTGGTAGCACCATCTCAAAGTAGTCTAAGTTGCCTTTCTCAAAGTGCTTCATGGCAATATCAGGATCGCGAATCACCTTAATGCGAACCTTTTCAACGTTATAACGGTTTTTATAGTAGCGGTTGTTGTATCCCCACCAATCTTCACCGACATGTTTGAATGTTACGCTCTTACCTTTCTTCACTTGATCAATGTAGTAAGGCGCTGCGGTTGGCTCAGATTTAAAGTTAAACTTTCTGACGAAGTTATCAGGCATGCCATCGTTATTTGCGTCCTTTTCTCCTTCAAAGAAGTGTTCAGGACGAGGCTGAAAACCATTACTTGGCATGTTAATCATAACCATAAGTGAGTCATGACTTTGAGCTACAGCAAGGTTGACTTTGATCGTGTAGTCATCAATTTTTTCAACACTCACAATACTGTTTGTGAAGAAGTCGTTATACCACGGGTCGATAATGTCTTTTGACGTGTAGTACTTCATCATAAAGACGTAATCATCTGCTGTAATTTTTTCACCATCTGACCACTCGGCCGTTTCGTCGAGTTTAAAGAATACGGTTTTGTTGTCCTCTCCAAATGCCCATGACTTAGCAAGTTGAGGGATCCATTTGCCAGTATTTGGATGACGCTGAGCCAGTTTTGGTGAACCATCCATTAAGTATTGGCGCAAACCTGAGTTCGCATCTGGACCAACACTTCGTAATGTTTGCGGAAAGCTCTGAATGTAAGTGCGATAGGTGCCACCTCGTACCGCCTCTTCAGAGGCAAATAGAGGTTCGTTGTTGTTTGAAATCCATTCGATATCAGCTGGCAATTCTGCCGCACTCAGTTGAAAACTGGCAGCGGTCAGTGTTGCTAGTACTGAAAATGGCAGTTTTTTAGTCATGTTTCTTCCTTGTTGTGTTTGCGCACTAAGGTCGTAACAAGGAAGACAGTGTGTGAAAGCTCACAGAAAGCTGCGATTTAAAATACGCAGATAGGAAATAATAGGAACGTAATATGAAGTGACGTCCTGCCAGCTTCTATATTAATTTCAAAGAGTTTCACTAGGTCATCCTAGACCTTACAACGCAGTGAATGCATCTTCGCCATAGTATTCTTTAGACATTTGTAACGCAAGCCATCAATAACACATGGTTGCATTTTCGAGGCATCACAGTGAGTTATGTTACAAAAGTGTGATCGACATAGTACCAAGCCCTACTTTACTCAGAATAAACCGCAGAACCTTGATCTCAATTGGCCCCGATATACCGGTTAAAGCGAGTAAATGATCAGACATAGCTGGTTAAAAGGAATGGTTGTTTACCGCGATCAGTATTTTCATTCGATGTAAAAAGTGAGGCATCTTAGCCTCACTTTTCTCCATACAATCGAGACAGTGCTTACATGTTAGATAAGCTCTCATTGATCGACTTCAGCACTTCTGCAGGATTTGACGCTTGAGTGATAGGGCGACCAATCACAAGATAATCTGAACCTGATTGGATAGCGTCTACTGGCGTCATGATACGGCGTTGGTCACCTTGTTCTGAGCCAGCAGGTCGAATACCAGGGGTCACTAATTTAAATTCTTGGCCTAGTTCGCTCTTCAGTAGTGAGGACTCTTGCGCTGAACATACCACGCCATCTAAACCTGCGTTTTTGGTCAAGGTTGCTAGACGAATAACTTGCTCCTGAGGCGCAACATTCAAACCAATACCAGCTAAATCACTTTGTTCCATACTGGTTAGTACCGTTACACCGATAAGAAGTGGACGATCTTTACCATATGGCTCAAGAATTTCACGTGATGCCGTCATCATACGCTCACCACCGCTCGCGTGTACGTTCACCATCCATACACCCATTTCAGCCGCAGCGCGAACTGCTTTCGAACAGGTGTTTGGAATATCGTGAAATTTTAAATCTAGGAATACAGAGAAACCACGTTTATGGAGTTCACGTACAAAATCAGGACCAAATAGCGTAAACATCTCCTTGCCAACTTTTAGTCGGCATGACGCAGGATCAATTCTATCTACAAACGCAAGTGCATCTGCTTGGTTATCATAATCCAGTGCGACAATAACTTTTTGGTCGATCATTTCATCTCCTAACTGTTTTGGTTCTTATTCAATAAAAAGTTAAAAAAATGCAGCGGACAGAAACTCTGCCAGCTGCATTAAGAATTATTCACCATCCAATCCGCGGATTGGCTTGATCGTCCCCCATCCTTTACAGGACGGACAATGCCAATAAAGGGAATGGGTAGAAAATCCACACTTCCGGCATCGGTAATGCGGTTTCACTTTTAACTGTTCACCCACCATCGCTTGTAGTGTTGATAGGCTGTCTTTCGCTCGACCATCTTCTGCTTCTGCAATGTGGTAGTCAATTAAACGGTAGAAGCCCTTCATGGTTGGATTTTTCAGCAATTGTTTCGTCAGTAACTCTTGAGCAGCCCCAACGTTCTCGTGATGAGCAACTAATTGAGCCAACATCAACTCGGCTGATACGCCTGCTTTCTTATCAATACAAGCTCTCAGAAACTCGACAAGTTCATCTTCCTGACCCAGATGATGATAGCATTCTGCAATAGTTGGCAAGACATCACTGATAAAGTCTTTATCTTGCTCAAGTACCCCCGTCAGATATTTGATGGTGTGCTTATAGTCTTCAGACTCTAGGTAAATTCGTCCCAAAGCAATACTTGCTCGAACACACTTCGGGTCTTCCGCTAACGCTTTTTTAAAATGCTGTATTGCCTTATTAGTATTCCCATCAGCTTGGTCGAGCATGGCTATTTCACACCAAAAATGGGCAATATTTGCACGCATCCTTGAGCGTTTATTACCTAACTTAGCCAATTGGTTCGCGTAATAAATCGCCTTTTCCCATTCTCGTGTTTGCTGATAAATGGTCACTAATTGTTGAAGAGCCGCCTCTTTGTAATCTGGCTCTTCGACTAACTGTTCGAAGATTTTCTCTGCACGATCAAGAAAACCAGAGACCATGTAGTCTTTCGCTAACTGTTGAAGGGCGAGGTTCTTTTGGTCCAGTGTTAAGCCTGAACGAGAAATAAGATTTTGGTGAATTCTGATTGCGCGGTCGACTTCACCACGAGACCGGAACAGGTTACCCAACGCAAGGTGAGTATCGATGGTCTCGTTATCAACTTGGAGCAATTCAATAAAGTGATCGACAGCCTTATCTGATTGGTCAGAGAGCAGCAGATTAAGACCCGTCATATACTGACGAGAGATTTGATGAGATTGCTTCTGCTTGTCTTGCTGAGCGCTGCGATGCCCCATATACCAGCCATACGCAGCAGCTATAGGCAACAACAAGAAGAGTAGTTCAAGCATTAAAGTTAAGCCTTATCCTTATGCCTGTTTTTCAATGGCTGGCTTATCAGCAGCGTTGTTTGATTCAGTTGGTTCGTACTTTTTCAGTTTTTTCTTTAAACGACGGACCTGTAGCTGAGTTTTCAGTTGGATGCTACCAAATATAACCCACGCTAAAGCAAAGCCAACCACAAATACTACACCTAATAGCGTAGATAAGTGGAACTCTCCTTTTGCTAGAAGATAGTTAAAAGTCACGAGCTCTTGGTTTTGGGAACCTAACGCCAATGCAATTAAAAAGAGAGCTAAAACAGCAACGATTTTTATAATTTTCATGTTACATCACCCTTCTAGGAGTAAGTCGGTAAGATTATGCAGGAAAATGCTTCTTCAGACTACGTATATTAGCAATAATCTATACCCAAGTAACCTCAAGATGCTTAGTTTGTAGACATGCTTAGAAGTTAAAGTTATTTGGGTATAGAAAACAGCTGAATCCACAATTAGATTAGTAAACGATCTTGGATGTATGACTAACTTGGATACATTACAAAAAAGCGGCATACACAAACGTATGCCGCTTTTTTCAAACTAATAAGAGTGCATTAACCAATATTTACACGCTCACGAAGTTCTTTACCAGGTTTGAAATGTGGAACGTATTTACCTTCCAATTCCACTTTATCGCCCGTTTTAGGGTTACGACCTACGCGAGGCTCGCGGTAATGAAGAGAAAAACTACCAAAGCCACGGATCTCGATACGGTCACCGCTCTCTAGTGTAGAGGCCATGTGCTCTAAAATATCTTTTACAGCATCCTCTACCTCTTTCGCTGATAAGTGTGTTTGCTCAGCGCAGAGTCTTTCAATCAGTTCAGACTTAGTCATAGTTGCCCTCTTTGAGTATCTTTATCACTTATTATAGTAAGTAATACTAATTCCAACAAACACTTGCTGACAATTCTAGACAAATTTTATGCAAAATGCGCAATGAAGAAATGCCTTTTATTAAGATAGTTTACTGTCATTAGTATTACTACTTAAATATGACCAAATATAAAAAAGGAGCCTTGCGGCTCCTTTTTTGCTTAAGCGAGTATATTATTCGCCTTTAGCAGCTTTGAAAGCGTCAGCCATTGCGTTACCGAATGCATTGTCATCTTGCTTGTTGATAGATGCCATTGCTTCTTGCTCGTCAGCTTCGTCTTTAGCTTTGATAGATAGGTTGATTACGCGGTTCTTACGGTCTACACCTGTGAACTTCGCTTCAACAACATCACCAGCGCTTAGGATTAGAGAAGCATCTTCTACGCGATCGCGTGATACTTCAGAAGCACGGATGTAACCTTCAACGCCTTCTGCGATTTCAACAGTAGCGCCTTTAGCGTCAACAGCAGTTACAGTAGCGTTAACTAGAACACCTTTCTTGTTGTCAGCAACGTAAGCATTGAATGGGTCATTTTCCATTTGCTTGATGCCTAGAGAGATGCGCTCACGCTCAGCGTCTACTGCTAGAACAACTGCAGAGATCTCGTCGCCTTTCTTGTACTCACGTACAGCTTCTTCGCCAGCAACATTCCAAGAAATGTCAGATAGGTGAACTAGACCGTCGATGCCGCCTTCTAGACCGATGAAGATACCGAAGTCAGTGATAGACTTGATCTTACCAGTAACTTTGTCGCCTTTAGCTTGTGCTTCAGCGAATGACTGCCATGGGTTAGCTTTACACTGTTTCAGACCTAGAGAGATACGACGACGTTCTTCGTCGATTTCAAGAACCATAACCTCAACTTCGTCGCCAACATTAACAACTTTAGAAGGGTGGATGTTCTTGTTAGTCCAATCCATTTCTGAAACGTGAACTAGACCTTCAACGCCTTCTTCGATTTCAACGAAGCAGCCGTAGTCAGTTAGGTTAGTTACGCGACCAGTTAGTTTGTGACCTTCTGGGTAACGCTTAGCGATTGCTACCCATGGATCTTCGCCTAGTTGCTTAAGACCTAGTGATACGCGAGTACGCTCACGGTCGAACTTAAGAACTTTAACTTGGATCTCGTCACCAACGTTAACGATTTCAGATGGGTGCTTAACGCGCTTCCAAGCCATATCAGTGATATGTAGAAGACCGTCAACGCCACCTAGGTCAACGAACGCACCGTAGTCAGTAAGGTTCTTAACGATACCTTTAACTTCAGAACCTTCTTGTAGAGTTTCTAGAAGCTCGTCACGCTCAACGCTGTTCTCTGATTCGATAACTGCACGACGTGAAACAACTACGTTGTTACGTTTTTGGTCAAGTTTGATAACTTTGAACTCTAGCTCTTTGTTTTCTAGGTGAGCAGTGTCGCGGATTGGACGTACGTCTACTAGAGAGCCAGGAAGGAAAGCACGGATACCGTTTAGTTCAACAGTGAAACCGCCTTTAACTTTACCGTTGATGATACCAACAACAGTTTCAGCTTCTTCGTAAGCTTTCTCAAGTACGATCCAAGCTTCGTGACGCTTAGCTTTCTCACGAGAAAGTTGAGTTTCACCGAAACCATCTTCAACAGCGTCTAGAGCTACGTCTACTTCAGCGCCAACTTCAACTTCAAGTTCGCCAGCAGCGTTCTTGAACTGTTCAGCAGGGATAGCAGATTCAGACTTAAGACCAGCGTCAACAAGAACGAAACCGTTCTCGATAGCTACTACAGTACCTTTAACGATGCTGCCTTGTTGGAATTCTGTTTCGTTTAGAAACTCTTCAAAGAGTTGAGCAAAAGATTCAGTCATTTAATTAATCTTCAATAAATTAAACTTCCACGGGTATCCTACCGCATGGGGTTATTAAATTCGCCAGTCATCATCCTTGCGACCAACGCTCTTAGCCTAGTCGAGTATTATTACTCAGCTAGCTTCGATTCGATATATTGTAGTGCCTTTTCTACTACTTCGTCGATAGTCATCGACGTAGAATCTAGCACAAGCGCATCCTCAGCAGGGCGTAATGGCGCCACTGGGCGGTTACGATCTCGGTCGTCACGCTCTTGGATCTCGCTTAAAAGGTCAGCAAATCTAACATCTAACCCTTTCTCTTGCAACTGTTTAAGGCGTCGATTTGCACGCTCTTCAGCACTCGCATCAAGGAAGATTTTTGCTTGCGCACTCGGGAATACAATTGTGCCCATATCACGACCATCAGCAACCAGACCCGGAGCGGTCTCAAATGCACGCTGACGACGTAGTAATGCTTCACGAACACGTGGCAAAGCCGCAACTTTAGATGCTGCCATACCCGTTTCTTCTTTACGAAGCTCCCCTGACACATCTTCGCCTTCTAGAATGACCTTAACTAAGTCACCTTCCGCGATAAATTGAACGTCTAGGTGTGTTGCTAGTGGGACAAGAGCATCTTCTGACTCGGTGTCGACACCGTGGTGAATCGCAGCGAGTGCAAGTACACGATAAATTGCGCCAGAATCTAAGAGTTGGAAACCCAACTTTTTCGCCAGCAACATACATAAAGTGCCTTTACCTGCACCACTAGGTCCATCTACGGTTACAACCGGAGTTTGAGAGGACATGTTCTTCTCCACCAATAGTTTCTTTTCAGCAATTTGCTCGGTTTTCGAGGCGCACATTATACGGGTAATCAGTCTTTGGAGCGAGGAAAAATGTCGTGTAAAGCATTACACCTAATGCGTAATTGGATTCATCAATAAACATAAAGTTCAACAAAAACGGCGAGAGCTTCCGCCCTCGCCGTTTTAAATGTCATGAACTTAAGCTCGATTAAACAATCGGCTTTTGACCACGCTCAGCTAACTTTAAAATCACACTATCAGCGACTTTACCCGCCACACCTGCTAGCTTGTCGGCCAGTTTTTTCTTTTGTACATAATGCACAGAAAGTACAGTTTTATCTTTGCATGCCGCAACAACGATATCATCAGATGTACTAATGTCATCCACCAAACCAAGCTCTTTCGCTTGTGTGCCGAACCAGTGCTCACCAGTGGCTACTTTGTCTAGGTCCAAACTAGGACGACGCTCACGGATGAAGTCTTTAAACAAGACATGTGTTTCTTCAAGTTCTTGCTTAAACTTATCGCGCGCTTTATCGGTATTCTCACCGAACATCGTTAGCGTGCGTTTATATTCACCCGCTGTTAGTTGTTCGTACTCAATGTCATGTTTCTTCAACAGTTTGTTGAAGTTAGGAATCTGTGCGATAACGCCAATAGAACCCACAATTGCAAATGGTGCAGAAACAATTTTATCTGCTACACATGCCATCATGTAACCGCCACTTGCCGCAACTTTGTCAACAGAGATGGTCAGAGGAAGACCCGCAGCTTTGATTCGGTCCAGTTGAGAAGAGGCAAGGCCGTAACCATGAACCATACCACCGCCAGACTCTAAGCGAAGTAACACTTCATCACCTTCACGTGCGACAGCCAAAATAGCGGTGATTTCTTCACGTAGAGACGCGACTTCTTTTGCGTCTATGCTACCGTTGAAATCAAGAACAAATAGGTGTGGTTCACGCTTGCTATCTAATGAACCGTCTTTGCTCGCTTGTTTGATTTCTTTCTCGCGAGATTTGTCCTTCTCTTTTTCTTCTTTCTTGACGGCTTTATCTCGAGCCTTGATGAAAGCATCGTCATGCAAATGATGCTCTAACTGCTCAACAGATTGTTTGTGTTGCTCTGAAAGGTTGGTAATCTCTAACTCCCCTTTCGCCGCACCCGATTTGCCACCAGCCGATTTTGCAATAATGAGCAGAACAATTATCGCAGCAACCACCGTGATAATTTTGGCCAGAAACAGACCATAATCTAATAAAAATTCCAACGAGAGCTCCTTTATCTCATTTCAGATGACGTTAGTATGTTACGCAGAAACATCAGCGAGAAGGCAGCGCGGTTTGTAACCACTTGTTCTGATTGATAGCATACCTAACGAAAGTTCTGGAATTGGTATAACACATGAATTGGTGTATTGTAACCATCTTGTCACGATTACCAAGATTTTCCATTGAGAAACAGGCGTTTTTTAGCGTCAATTAACTATCATGGACCCTCTTACAATAATAAGGATTTATCGCCGTGAACTACTCCGTTTCAGCTGATGCTCTAAAAGGTAAAGTCATTCTTGTTACTGGCGCTGGTAATGGCATCGGCCGTCAAGCCGCGCTTTCTTATGCCGAGCACGGTGCAACTGTTATTCTCTTGGGTAGAAATGTGCAAAACCTTGAATCTATCTATGATGAGATTGAAGCTGCTGGCTATCCACAAGCTGCTATCATTCCATTGGATCTCAAGGGTGCAACTCAGCAGAATTACATTGATATGGCAGAGACAATCGAAGGACAGTTTGGTCGCTTGGATGGTCTATTACACAACGCAGGTGTCTTGAGTTCGCTGTGTCCATTTGATCAAATCAAAGAGGAAGACTTCGACGATATCATGCAGATCAACGTGAAAGCCGAAGTGCTAATGACTCAAGCATTACTGCCTGTGATGCGTAAATCAGAAGCTGGGCGTATTATCTTTACCTCTTCAACCGTCGGCCACTCTGGCCGCGCATTCTGGGGGCCATACGCTATCTCTAAATTTGCCGTAGAAGGCATGATGCAAGTTTTAGCTGACGAGCTGAGTGATACACCGATCCGCGTTAACGCAATTAACCCTGGTGCCACTCGTACTCGCATGCGTGAAAAAGCATATCCGGGTGAAGATGCAAATACTCTCAAAACGCCACTGGATATCATGCCGCTATATTTGCACTTAATGGATCCTGCGGTTACCGATGTGAACGGTCAGTGCATCGACGCTCAACCGAAGCGTAAATAACTCATTCAGGTTACCTCACATAATCGATTGAAAAGGCAGCAAACGCTGCCTTTTTTCATTTCTCTCTTCATAAAAATCTTGCGACTTTCTCCCACAGAAATATACTGTATGTACATACAGGTATTTATTATGCAAGATATTATTCAGAACTTAAAAAGCCAACACCTTGTTTGGCAAGCAAATTTAACGAAAGCAGATCCTCAGCAGTTGCAGACTAGTTCCGGTTTTTCTGAATTAGATGATTTGCTCGGCGGAGGCTTTCCACCTCATGGCGTAGTGGAGATGGAATCTATTGGTAGTATTGGTGAATTGCGTTTGCTCGCTCCTTATTTAAAAGCCACCCAGACCAATGGTGTGACTGCATTTATTCAACCTCCCGCGTTAGTGAATTCTCTGTTCTTACACTACATCGGTTTGGATATAAACCAAGTGTGGGTCGTTAATCCAGCTCATCCCAAAGATGCTCTTTGGGCTGCAGAGCAATGTCTGAAAAGTGGGGTATGCAGTAATGTTTTGTTATGGCAAGAAGAGCTTGAAATACATCAAGTGAAACGCTTACAGGTAGCGAGTGAACAAGGTACTTGCCCTCTCTTTATGCTTAAAACAGATACTATCAACCGCTTGTCTTTGCCTGTGTCACTCAGTTTAAAACTGAAAGGCGACGAGCAAGGGATTCATGTTGAAGTGCTGAAAAGGAAAGGAGGCTGGAATAGAGGTAGCGTTAGTATCGGATTCCAACACCATTACCCGCAACTGGTGAAACCATCATCTGAAACTGTGCACTCGACTGTGGTCAATTTCCCACTGGCGAACCAAGGTTAGTGATATGGCTCTGTGGATTTACTTGCACTTCCCTCGCCTGCAGCTAGACGCACTCTTTGGTGATAACCAAGAACAACCCGTGGTGATTGTCGAAAGCCAACGTTGCCAGATTATTCAATACAACGAGATTGCCGAACAACAAGGCACTAAGCCAGGTATGGGCCTAGGCAGTGCTGCGTCCTTGTGTCGAGATTTACAAGTGCATCCTTATCATCCGCACACCGAATGGAGCAAGTTACAAGAAATTGCTCAATGGCTGTATTTGATCACATCTGACGTTGTGTTGATGCCAAACCAAGGTATTTTGCTGCGTGCTACTCCAATGCTCGCTCTGTATGAAGGGTTTGAAAACTATTGGAACAAAGTCAGAGCTCACTTATCGGAGCTGAAACTGAGTTTTCAATTCGGATGTGGTTTTTCGCCTTTTGCTGCCAAATTGATGGCATTATCAGGAGCGAACGTCATCAGCGAAGACAAATCTGCCATACAAAAAGCCTTATCACCAATACCGTTAACACTGACAGATTTATCAAACGCTACCGTAGAGAAGTTACAACGTGTAGGTGTCACCACATTGCAAAACCTGCTTGAACTGCCATTGCAAGACATCGCACGACGCTTTGATATCGATTTGGTGAACTACGTTGGTCGACTGACTGGGCAGTTTAAACACCCTGTCGACTTTTATCACCCTACCGAATCCTTCCAAGTTTATTTAGAGCTGTTGTTTGAGATCGAAAACGTTCAGTGGATTGAAAAGCCGTTGGCCAAATTACTTCGTCAACTCGAAATCTTTCTTAAATTAAGAGATAAGGTCGCTTTTGAACTGTGTTTAACACTCCACCAGCGTGAGAAACAAGAGCAACACCTTCAACTCACTTCTGCGCAAGGTGATTACCTATGTCAGCGTTGGCAACAGTTAGCGAGTTTGAGCTTAGAGTCACTCTCGCTTAATGGCCCAGTCACAGAGCTAACGTTAAAAGTCATCCGTCAAGGTGAGCCTCTTAGTGCATCACGCGATCTCTTTGCTGGGCAGAAAGGAAACATGAATGCTTTAGAGTTGCTTTCTTTACTGCAAGCTAAATTGGGAAAAAGTGCCGTTTTAAAACCCAATATTGCTTGCGATCCTAGACCAGAAAAGGCCAGTCAGTATCGCCCTGCTGATGCTCCGGATGAAAAGGGGCACGCCATACCATCCATACTACGCCCCGCAATGCAATTACCGACTCCCATTGTATTGCAAGAGCAAGTTTCTTTGGTCCACGGACCTGAGCGAATAGTTTCTGGGTGGTGGGATGGTGATGAGATCATGCGTGATTACTACATTGCACACACCAAGCAAGGCCGCTGGTTATGGATATTTCGCGATCAGCACAAGCACTGGTTTCTTCATGGCTATTTTTGTTAAATCGACAGTTATTTTTGTTGGGTCATTATGAGTTACGCGGAACTATTTTGTCAGTCTAACTTCTCTTTTTTGACTGGGGCTTCTCATGCAGAAGAGCTGGTACTCCAAGCTGCTTTCTATCGCTATCAAGCTCTAGCTATAACGGATGAATGTTCAGTCGCGGGCGTTGTCAAAGCCCATGCGACCATCGAACAACATAAACTCGATATCAAACAAATCGTTGGAAGTATGTTTTGGTTAAATGATGAATGCCAAATCGTACTGCTTTGCCCTTGTCGCAAGGCTTATGCCGAGTTGTGTCGTATCATCACAAACGCAAGGAGACGCAGTGAAAAAGGCAACTATCAACTGTTCGAATGGGATTTGATGTCGGTTCGACATTGTTTGGTATTGTGGCTGCCCACACATCAAGAGAGTGATCACTATTGGGGGCGCTGGCTCAATCAACACCACGCTAATCGTTTGTGGGTAGCGATTCAGCGCCATTTGAGTAACAACGATACTGAGTACATTGCGCACTGCGAGCAGTTAGCACATGAATTTCAATTACCTATAACTGCCTGCGGAGGCGTTCTCATGCATGATGTTGAACGCTTGCCATTACAGCATGTACTTACTGCTATAAAGCATGGGTGTAGCGTCGATAAACTCGGTTTTGATCGTATTTCGAATACAGAGCGAGCGCTTCGTCCTTTTAAAAAGTTGATTCGGATTTACAAACCAGAATGGCTGGAAGAAAGCACTTACATCGCCGATTTATGCGAGTTTAAGCTCTCAGATTTAAAATACGAATATCCTACCGAGCTGATCCCAGATGGTTATACACCCGACTCTTACTTACGTATGTTGGTCGAGCGCGGTAAAAAGCTGCGTTTTCCTGAAGGCGTGCCAGCAGAAGTCAATCAAACCATCGAGAATGAACTGGCGCTTATTCAAGAGCTGAAATACCACTACTACTTCCTTACTATTCACGACATCGTAATGTTCGCGAAACAGCAAGGCATTCTTTACCAAGGGCGGGGTTCCGCTGCAAACTCTGTGGTGTGTTATTGCCTGGAAATTACCGCCGTCGATCCTCGGCAAATCGCTGTCTTATTCGAACGATTTATCAATAAAGAACGTAAGGAACCGCCGGATATTGATGTGGACTTTGAACACGAGCGCCGTGAAGAAGTTATCCAGTATATTTACAAAAAATATGGCCGTGAGCGTGCAGCACTTGCTGCAACAGTGATCAGCTATCGCTTTAAAAGTGCCGTGCGTGAAGTCGGTAAAGCACTAGGGATTGAAGAGACCCAATTGGATTTTTTCATTAAGAACGTTAATCGCCGAGATCGCAGCCAAGGCTGGCAAGCTCAAATTATTGAACTGGGCTTACAACCAGAATCTCTCAAAGGGCAGCAGTTCATCCAATTGGTCAACGAGATCATTGGCTTCCCACGCCATTTATCTCAGCACGTAGGTGGCTTTGTAATTTCATCTGGCCCTTTATATGAGTTGGTTCCTGTTGAAAATGCCTCGATGGAAGAGCGCACTATCATTCAATGGGATAAAGACGATTTAGAAAGCTTGAAGCTACTAAAAGTCGATGTGCTCGCACTCGGCATGTTAAACGCCATCAAAAAGTGCTTTCAACTGGTCGAGAAACATCACCAGCGATCCCTCTCGATTTCCGAGATCACTCGCCGACAAGATGATCCACACGTGTACCGCATGATCCAAAAAGCCGACACGATAGGCGTATTCCAAATTGAATCTCGTGCACAAATGAGCATGCTTCCTCGCCTAAAGCCTGCTTGTTATTACGACTTAGTGATTCAAATTGCAATTGTTCGTCCAGGCCCTATTCAGGGTGATATGGTGCATCCTTTTTTAAAACGACGAGATCACAAAGAGCCTGTCAGTTATCCATCGGAAGAAGTAAAAAGCGTTCTTGAGCGGACTATGGGCGTCCCTATTTTCCAAGAGCAAGTCATCAAGCTAGCCATGGTAGCCGCAGGGTTTAGCGGCGGCGAGGCCGATCAACTCCGTCGAGCGATGGCATCATGGAAAAAGAATGGCGATCTCGCTAAATTCAGACCAAAACTGATCAATGGTATGCAAGAGAGAGGCTATGACTTAGCGTTTGCTGAGCGCATTTTCGATCAGATTTGCGGCTTTGGTGAGTACGGCTTCCCTGAAAGTCATTCAGCGTCTTTCGCAGTGCTGGCATATTGTTCTGCATGGTTAAAATATTATTACCCAGCCGAATTTTACACTGCATTGTTGAACAGCCAACCAATGGGATTTTATAGCCCATCGCAATTAGTACAAGATGCTCGCCGACATGGCATCGAAGTATTGCCGGTGTGCGTCAATCATTCAAAATATCAACATCATCTCGTCTCACGTCCGAATGGCAGGCTCGGCGTGCAACTTGGTTTTCGCTTGGTGAAAGGCTTTAACGCAGAAAGCGCACAAAGGCTTATTGAGCGCAAACCACTTAATGGTTACCGATCGATTCAAGAAGTAAAGCAGATATTAAGAAGCCGAAGTGACATTGAATTATTGGCTTCAGCCAATGCATTTCAGGCCTTATCGGGGAATCGTTATAACGCTCGCTGGGCAGCAATGGATTCCTTATCTGACCTACCATTGTTTCACAAGGTCGAAGAACCCAATGTTAGCTACCAGACTCAACCCTCTGAATATGAAAATTTAATTGAGGATTACGCAAGCACGGGACTATCTCTTAGCCGCCATCCAATTAAATTATTAGAAGAAACGGGCAAACTCCCTCACTTTACTCGCATGATGCAACTGGCAGAGAAGCCGCATAAGTCACTGGTCACAGTGGTAGGCGTGGTAACAGGAAGACAATCTCCAGGCACCGCCGCTGGCGTGACATTTTTTACGTTAGAAGATGACACGGGCAACATTAATGTGATCGTTTGGCAAGCGACAGCACGAGCCCAAAAGCAAGCGTATTTAGGCGCTAAAGTATTAATGGTGAAAGGCATTCTTGAAAGAGAGGGAGAAGTCACGCACGTTATTGCTGGCAGGTTGATTGATTGCACGCACTACTTGAACAATCTACAAAGTAAATCTCGGGATTTCCATTAGTACAGAGGAATTAAGGAGAGAGATGTTAAAAATCAGAGAGAGGTGCGCTCCCTCTGATTTCACTAGATCTAATCATGCACTTTTAGAAAGCATCTGGCGTAATCGGTCTTGAGCAACTTCAACCAGCAGATCCGGTTGGAATTTAGATATAAAGCGATCACAGCCTACTTTTTGTACCATGGCTTCATTAAAACTACCGCTCAGAGAAGTGTTCAATGTGATAAACAACTTAGACATACGTGGATCTTGGCGCACTTCATGGGTCAGTTTATAACCATCCATTTCAGGCATTTCAGCATCCGTAATCATCATCAACAGCTCTTTTTCTACATCTTTACCTTCATCACACCAACGTTTTAAAACCGTTAACGCTTCTAGCCCGTCACGACACTCGATGATATTCATACCTAATTGAGAAAGCGTATCGCGAACTTGATTACGAGCTGTAGAGGAATCATCCACAATCAGAACATTACGCCCGACCATTGCTTGGGCCAATTCTTGATCGAGAATGTCCTCCGAGATAGTCACGTCGTAATGTACGATCTCTGCTAAAACTTTTTCAACGTCAATAATTTCGACAATTTGAGAGGCATCCCCTTCTTTGATTTGCGTGATAGCCGTGAGGTAATTCGAGCGACCAGACGTGGAAGGAGGCGGCTGAATTTCAGTCCATGCCGTATTAATAATGTTTTTAACCGGACCGACTAAGAAGCCCTGCACCGTGCGGTTGTACTCTGTCACGATCAAATTTTCTTCTTCCGCTTCACCACGTAAAGCAGGAAAACCAATTGCGCCTCGTAAATCAATCACTGGTACCGCTTCACCTCGTAGAGAAGCAACCCCACGAATATTGTAGTGCGATCCAGGGAGCTTGGTTAACGGTGGAAGCTTGATGACCTCTTTCACTTTGAACACATTAATCGCAAATAATTGGCGACTATTTAAAGTGAACAGCAGAAGCTCTAGTCGATTTTCACCAACCAAGTTTGTACGCTGGTCAACCGTATTTAACACTCCGGACATACTACTACCTAAATTATGGATAATTCTTATTTTACTCGAAATCAGTACAGACACAGCAAGGTTATATAACCAAATAACCTTAAAATATTTGGCTTTTCGAGCACAGCTTTAAAGTACAACAGTTTTAGCGTATTACTTCTCTTTGCATCAGACGCAAAGTCACGCAGCACATTGAAAGCCATTTTGTTTATTTACTTGAGCTTTTTAGGAAATTACATGAATGGCGCAGATATAGCAATGCAACATAACTCAAATTCCCTTTCTAGTAATAGGCGATCAAAAAGGGTGAGCCGTTAAGTCTCACCCTAAATCACCTACAAATGCAGTCTCAACAGCCAGGCACATCATCATGTTAAAAAGTACTTAACCTTCCACAACCTTCATCAATAGTTGACCATCGTACAACGCTTGCTTAATCAACGCGGCACCAGGCATTGTGGCTTGCTTATAGAAACGAGACTCCACCAGCTCAAGATCTTGGTGATAAACAGGTAAACTCTGCTCTTCGATACAGCGACGAACCGCAGGATAAAGCACATCTTTTGCTTGGTTAATCACACCACCGATCAAGATTTTCTCAGGGTTAAATAAGTTGATCACAATAGCAATTGCAGAGCCTAAGTAGCGTCCAAGTTTTTCAATCACATCGACGGCCAAAGGATCACCGTTTGCAGCGGCTTCACAAATGCTCTCAATACTCATTTCCTCTTGTTTAGCAAGAATAGAGTCTTCGCCATCAGCTATTCGTCTTACGACTTCTTCACGAATTGCCTGAGAACTGGCAACGGTTTCCAAACAGCCAATATTGCCGCAATGACAACGTTTTCCATTTGGGTCAATTTGAATATGCCCGAGTTCACCAATGTTACCGTGACGGCCTTGCAAAACGCGCCCATCCAGAATGATGCCCGCACCTAAACCGTGGTGGATAGAGATAAGAACGGAGTTGTCATTATCTTGAGAATGACCAAAAAGCTTTTCTGCTAATGCCCAAGCTCGCGTGTCATTGGCAATGAAAACTGGCAAGCCCGTTGCTTTGTATATCTCTGGTCCAAGAGCAAGATTTTCGACATTGTAATGAGGCATCTGCAAAACGACACCTTGCTCTGAGTTCACGAGACCAGGCAGCGTAAGGGCAATACTGGTAACACGATCAAGTTGATCCGCGTAAGTCTGAAAGAATTCATCAATTTCGTAAAGCAGGCGCTCAAGCACATCGTCTTGATCAAGCTCGTGTATCTCGATTTTAGTATCGATTAGTACATCACCGCCTAACTCATGCAAAGCAATGGTTAAATAACCCCGCCCCAAACGCATTGACAAAAATTGCCAGCCTTCATTATTGACCTGCAAACCGACAGCAGGTCGACCACGACTCGTCGCTTCTTGTACTGTCGTTTCATGAATCAAGTGCGCTTCAATTAATTCTCGAGTGATTTTGGTGATACTAGCAGGAGCAAGCTCACTCTGCTTGGACAAATCAATTCGAGAAATAGGACCTTTTAGGTCAATTAGTTTATATACACGACCAGCATTGACCTGTTTGATATGATCAATATGGCCCGGTTGAGCCATGTACATCTTGCACTCCGAAATTCTATAACGGGACAATTTTTTTACTTTGCGAACTAATTGTGAAGTGAATTAATAAATCCCCGTGACAAGCATCACGTATAAACCTGTTTGTTTGTGTATTCAATCAAATAACGAAGAATCTACTCCTGTTAAATTGTTTGAAAAATAACTTATTTTTATTCACTAAATTATGAAGTAATGCCTTTAAAGCAGCGTATTTTTATCAATAAGGCCATTGCCTGTCGAATATCTGTCTGTTTTACCGGGGTTACTCTTAATGTAAACATTCTGTGCATATACTTATATTCAAGTAGCTTTAAGGTGTGGGCTAAGCGAGGCTAACCTTGAGAGCGATTGCGTAAAGTAAGGATAGAGTTCAAGTTACCTGTACACACATTCATCGGAGAATCTATGACTTCCAAATTAAGACGAACAAAAATTGTCACTACGCTGGGTCCTTCAACGGATAAGGACAATATACTTGAGGAGATCATCAAAGCCGGTGCAAACGTTGTCCGTATGAATTTTTCACATGGAACCAGTGAAGACCACATTCAACGTGCGAACAAAGTCCGTACCATTGCAGCAAAACTTGGGCGTCAGGTTGCAATTCTTGGTGACTTACAAGGCCCTAAAATCCGTGTATCAACGTTTAAAGACGGCCAAGTCATTTTGAATGTGGGCGATAAATTCACATTAGATAGTGATTTACCAAAAGGTGAAGGCAATCAAGAATCTGTAGGGTTAGATTATAAAGAACTACCGCAAGATGTTTCACCAAATGACATTTTATTACTCGATGATGGACGCGTTCAGCTGCAAGTTACCAAAGTAGAGGGTAATAAAGTTCATACCCGTGTGATTGTCGGTGGTCCACTGTCCAACAATAAAGGGATCAACAAAAAAGGCGGCGGATTGTCAGCCGATGCGCTCACAGAGAAAGATAAAGCCGACATTCTTACCGCCGCAGCAATTCAAGTAGACTACCTTGCTATTTCATTCCCGCGTAACGGCGAAGACATGCATTACGCTCGACGCTTAGCCAGAGATGCAGGCCTTGAAGCCATGTTAGTGGCTAAAGTCGAACGAGCAGAAACCGTCGCGACCAATGAGTCTATTGACGACATTATTCTCGCATCCGATGTGGTGATGGTTGCACGTGGTGACCTTGGTGTAGAAATCGGTGACCCTGAGCTCATAGGTGTCCAGAAAAAACTGATTCGCCGCGCACGCAGTTTAAACCGTATCGTGATTACTGCGACACAAATGATGGAGTCCATGATTACTAGCCCAATGCCAACGCGTGCTGAAGTGATGGATGTGGCCAATGCGGTTCTAGACGGCACTGACGCGGTGATGCTTTCTGGAGAGACCGCTGCAGGTAAATATCCTGTAGAAACGGTCAAATCCATGGCCGAAGTATGTGTGGGGGCAGAAAAAATGTCGGAGGCAAGTCTATCAACCTATCGCTTAGATAGAACCTTCGAAACCGCTGAAGAAACCATCGCAATGGCAACCATGTACTCTGCGAATCACATGGAAGGAATTAAAGCGATGATCTCGTTAACTGAGTCCGGCAGGACTGCGTTGATGATGTCTCGATTAAGCTCTGGCTTGCCAATATTTGCCTTATCACGGAATGAATCGACACTAAATCGAGCAGCATTATACCGAGGCGTGACACCTGTATATTTCGAGTCAAAAAGTGATGCGGGTTTACCAACGGCTCAAGCAGCGATTACTAGCCTTAAAGAGCAAGGGTTCTTGCACAAAGGTGATTTAGTCATTATTACTCAAGGCGATGTAATGGATGTTGTTGGCTCAACCAACTGCATGCGCATTCTACAAGCGTAGTCGTTATACCTAACCGGAGTTAACCACAAGAACCCGCAAATAAGGCTCCGAAAATGGAGCCTTATTTATATGCTTTGTATATTGCGCACATCGTGAACGTAAGAAGGTTTATGCACTCTCTCTACCATCAATTTCAACATCCAGCTGGTCGTAGAGTTGAACTAGGTTAAACCCAGCTTGAAGCCCAAGTTGATAGTCATGCTCTAGTGACTCTTGGTCACTTAACAAAGAAGAAGAACGAAGTCCCTCTTTAGGCGCAACTTGTAAAATAAAAGTGTCGTCAGGTGGAGCAGATATAAAGGCCTGAGTGAGCTCAAATGTTTGATAATGAATCATCAGCATGTCGGCTAAACCTGAATCAAAATTCTCACCAATCAGATGACTTAAACGATACAAGTTATCGGCACCGAACAACCAACGGCCTCCATTTAACAGCATTTTCCCTGCAAGCTTCGATTGATGTGCTGCATTAATTTTTTGTTGGAAGAACGACGCCCAATCCAGCTTCCACTGATTCACTTTTTGCTGCCATGATTGCTGTACTGAGTTGATAGACTCCCGATACCATTCGACAGGCACATCCCCCACCTCACTTTGGGCTCTCGCTTCAATCTCTGAAAACGGCTCTGTGCGAATGACAATAATGTTGCGAGCATTCTGACGCCACGCTTCTTGAACAGGGATAGAGGCAGACACGCCGCCATCCACAAACTTATTGCCATTTACGTCGACAGGTCCGTGATATAACTTGGGAATCGCACATGTCGCTAGCATAGTGTTAAACCACGAGTCATCCAAGATTGGTAGATATTGATCTGATAGCGTCTCTATATTCGTTACCGCAGCAAACGCCCCTCGTTTTCCCAATGCACTGCGACCTAAATCAAGGTCAAGCTTGTATGGGAAATCTTGAATCCGTTCTAATGCCCACTCTAAACCTAAGTACTGCTGCTTTCGGATATAGCGAAACAGATTAAAAAATTCAGGAGACGTTGTCAGCTCGGTAATAAAAGCTTTGCCCATGCCATGTTGACGACACAAGTAAGAACATAAGTTAAGTGCTCCGGCAGAGGTGCCATAGAATTCATCGAAAGGATCGAAGTTGGAAAGTAAAAAGGCGTCTAAAACGCCAGCGGTAAAAATCCCTCTCTGCCCTCCACCTTGCGTGACTAAAGCAGTTTTACCATGCCTAAAGTGCTCATAAACTTTTACATCAAGCTCTGCATGGCTTTCTGTGATTATACCGCTGTTACGTATCATAGGCTCACGCCGTTTTGTTAAAACGTTTGGTAAAAGTGGTTATCTTAAGCTGTTGTAATAGCAATGATGCCAAATGACAAAAGCACTGCAAAAACAGTCACCACAATGATTAATGCGGATTTTAGATCGTGTTCCATAAACACCTCCTTAATATGTAACAAATTAATAACACCGGTGTGAAATATGTTCAAGATTTGCTTAATTTAGTCGCGCAATTTTGACTAACCCATCACAATTAGCTTAGTCATAATAAGGAGATAGGGCATGAACCAAAAACTCAGCTGGCTAGTAGGAATCATGATGATGAGTACTGCTATCAATGCACAAGCGAATATCATCGTTACGCCATACATAGGCTATACAGGAGGCGGCCAAGTAGAGGATGAAAGTGGTAATACATACGCTCTCGACCCCGCAGTGAATTACGCTCTTTCAGTCGAGGCTCCCTTAGAAAAAGGAAGGATCGGATTGTTTTACTCCAATCAATCGACGGAACTTGAAAAGCTGTCCAACTCGGCAGATATACATTATCTGCACTTCCAAAGCAGCATGTACTATCCTGTCGCAGAAAATTGGCAAACCTATATCGGTGTAGGTTTGGGCGCTTCTTATGCCGATGTGGATTGGGTAGACAAAAAATACGGATTTTCGGCTAGCGCTTTTGCAGGACTGGAATATGAATTTTCAAAGAACTTTGCATTAACAGCCCAACTGAGATGGTTAGGAACGGTCGTTGATAACGATACATCTGGCGCCTGTACTCTACCTAATGACGGCTCAAGCTGTATCATTAAGTTCGATACTGATTGGATGAACCAATTCCAATCAAATGTCGGTTTTAGTTTCCGCTTCTAATTTTTATGCATGTTCCTTTGTAGGACTCGTCACAAAGAACGCTGAACGAGTCCTGCACAGAGCCGATAAAGGATATCGTCTAAACACCATTGTTTGGCAAAGTAACGAAGCATCATCTAGATAGGTGCACAAAAGATAGCCGTACGCCCTAATTAATCAAAATAGTCTTAAACACCAAAGCAATTATTAGATCCCAGTCATTTATTCCAGACAAACAACCAATCACCCACACAAAACCACAATCAAACTCAAATTTAACAAGATTAAAACCAGACAACGCATCTGAATTAACATTTAGATTCTATTGCGCTAAGTATTATTAGAAGTTAGTCTGATCAGTGAAAACAGATAAATATTTCAGTTTTATCAAACACACATCAAAATTTTAAGATTAATAATCTACTTTCTCTTACAGTAGCCAGAATATAGCTCTATAAAATTATAAGAAGTTAGAATTAAGGATAGAAAAGCTGATGGATAACAGCGGTCCTTTCTTCCAACTGTTGGCGCAATTATTACTGTGTTACGTAGAGAGCTTCATTCCTCAGGGAGTCTTATAGGAGTCAAATATGAAGCGAGAACAATGGGGATCCCGGGCGGGATTCATCTTAGCAGCAGTTGGGTCTGCTATCGGTTTGGGAAACATTTGGCGTTTCCCATACATGGCCTATGAAAACGGTGGCGGCGCATTTTTTATTCCTTACATTTTTGCCATGATCACTGCCGGTATTCCATTTATGATCCTTGAGTTCAGTATGGGACAAAAATACCGAGGCTCGGCACCAAAAACACTTGCGAAAATTCATTCTAAATTTGAATGGCTTGGCTGGTTCCAAGTTGGTGTGGCTGCAGTTATTGCCGTTTACTATGTGGCTGTTATCGGTTGGTCGATTTCTTACTTTGGGTTGTCGTTCACTCAAGGTTGGGGAACCGATACCAACGCATTTTTCTTTAGTGAATACCTAAAGCTAGGTGACAACTCACCAACAGACTTAGGCAGTATTCAATGGAAGATTGCTTTATCCATGGTAATTGCTTGGGCAATTACTTACACCGCCATTGCCAAAGGCGTGAAATCAGGAATTGAACGAGCATCTAAAATTATGATGCCAATCCTATTCTTGATGGTGATTTTCTTAATCGGACGTATGATTTTCTTGCCAGGAGCTCTAGATGGCGTGAACTACATGTTCGAACCCGATTTCAGCAAAATTTGGGATGTGAAAGTATGGGCAGCGGCATATGGTCAGATCTTCTTTACGCTAAGTATCGGCTTCGCCATCATGCTAGCTTACTCTAGCTACCTACCAGAAAAGTCAGACATAACGAATAACGCGTTTATGACCGTGTTGATCAACTGTGGCTTCTCGATCCTAGCCGGCATCATGATCTTCTCAGTATTGGGTTACATGGCTCAAGAGCAAGGTAAGCCGTTAACAGAGGTGGTATCTGCAGGCGTTGGCTTGGCTTTTGTTACTTTACCTGCGGCAATTAACCTACTACCTGCCCCATATATTCTTGGTCCACTGTTCTTCTTTGCACTGGTGGTTGCTGGTCTAAGTTCGCATATTTCAATTATGGAAGCCGTAACTTCAGCCATTATCGACAAGCTGAAGTGGAGCCGTAAAAAAGCTGCAAATGTTGTGATTGGTATTGGCTTCGTTGTCTCTATGGCGTTTGCTACCAATGGCGGTCTGCTGCTACTCGATCTAGTAGACCACTTTGCAAACAACGTTGGCATCATGGTTGGTGGTCTGGTTGAGATTGTCTTGATGGCGTGGCTATTGAAGCGCGTGCCAGAAGTACGTAATTACGTTAACGAGCGCTCTGATTTCTCTGTTGGTCAATGGTTCGAGATCTGCTTACGCTTCGTTACATCAATCATGCTCGCCATTATCTTAGCGACCAAGCTATACGCCCTAATTACTGAAGGCTACGGTGGCTATGATCTAACTTTAGGCTGGGCACTTATCGCCGCACTCTTTATCTTTGGTCTAGTGATCAACGCAGTGAACCGCAAGGAGACAGCAAAATGACAATCAGCGCAATTATTATGATGGTTATTGGTTTAGGTATCACTTGGGGCGGCGCTGCCGTTTGCATCAAGCGAGCCATGGATAAACAATAGAACGTTAAGTTCCACATAAAAAAACGCCGGTAGTTACCGGCGTTTTTTTATACATACATTAGTTCAATTCTAGAAACTGTACTTGATGCCAACGGCGCCGCCAAGTTGCAAGTCAGCACCTTTGTAAAGATCTAGCTCTGGGTGTATTTGACCATAAAGGTCCCAGCCGCGTGATAAATCCCAGTTCACACCAAGTGGTACTCTCACACCAAACTCGTCATCCCATTCATACCAGCCACCAACGCCGACATACCAAGTCACAGGCATGTTTTGATCGAATGTTCCACGCTTAGCGATGTAATCAAACGCCATACCATCGTTTCCGATAATGCCACGATATTTGTTATCTAACTCTACAACAACACTTAATTGTTGATCGACAGCCATACCAACTGATAGATCCGTTGGTTCGCTTGCCGCCATTGCCGTACTAGAAACTAGTCCCAAAACTAAAATGAATTTGTTCTTCATACACGTTATCAATTATTCAAAAAAACATTATTCGCTATTCAAACATAATGGCATATCAATATGTCAACGATGGGTAAGCTCGATGTATGAAAAAGCTGACAAAAGTAAAGATGAGTTTAGGATCACACTAAAAAGGAACTGTCAGTTAATAAAATAGGAACTAAAAAAGGAGGCCGAAGCCTCCTTTTATGCATTACTATGAATGACTGCGATTAACCGTGGTTACGAATCCACTCATCCATTTCAGTTTTTAGGTTATCAGACTTAGTACCGAAGATAGCCTGTACACCACCAGCTACAACTACAACACCAGCAGCGCCTAGTTGTTTTAGCTTGTCTTGGTCAACAGCTGCTGTATCTGCAACTGCTACACGTAGACGTGTGATACATGCATCTAGACCAGTAATGTTAGCTTTACCGCCAAACGCTGCAACCAGTTCACCGCCCATATCAGAGCCAGAAGTTACAGCTGCACTTTCCGTTTCATCTTCACGGCCAGGTGTTTTTAGATCAAGCGCTGTGATTACACCACGGAACACTACGTAGTAAATTACTGCGTAAACTAGACCAACGGCAATCATTAGCACCATCTTCTGAGCGTTACCAGATAGAACTAGGAAGTCGATCAGACCGTGAGAGAAAGAAGTACCGTGTACAAAGCCTAGAGTGTTCGAAACGATGTATGCAGAACCAGCTAGTAGAGCGTGGATACCGTATAGTAGTGGAGCAACGAATAGGAATGAGAATTCGATTGGCTCAGTAATACCAGTTAGGAATGAAGTCAGTGCAGCTGACGCCATGATACCCATTACTTTTGCACGGTTTTCTGGTTTAGCACAATGAGCAATTGCGATTGCTGCAGCTGGTAGACCGAACATCTTGAACATGTAACCACCCGCTAGCTGACCGAAGCCATTACCAGCAGCACGAGATGCTTCATCAGCAACTAGGTAACAAGTTAGTACACCATTTTGAGCTTCACCGGCAGCGTTAACACAGGAACCTGCTTCGAAGAAGAACGGTACGTTCCATACGTGGTGTAGACCGAATGGGATTAGAGAACGCTCAACAACACCGTAGATACCGAATGCTAGCTGTGGGTTTTGGTGTGCAGCCCAATCAGAGAATGCAGAAATTGCACCGCCAATTGGTGGCCAGATAACAGAAAGGATAACACCTAGGATGATCGCAGCAAAACCAGTGATGATTGGCACTGCGCGCTTACCAGCGAAGAAGCCAAGGTACTCTGGAAGTTGGATTTTGAAGAAACGGTTGAATGCCCAAGCAGCCACACCACCGACAAGGATACCACCTAGTACACCTGTATCGATTTTCTCAACACCCATAACGCCCGCCATTACACCTAGCGTTGCCGTCATGATGCCGTAACCAACGATAGCTGCAAGACCTGCAACACCGTCGTTGTTAGTGAAGCCTAGAGCTACACCTACTGCAAATAGAAGTGCCATTTGGCCGAATACTGAACCACCAGCTTGTTCCATAAGATTAGAAACGATCTCTGGAATAAAGCTTAGATGGGCAGCACCCACACCTAATAAAATACCTGCAACTGGTAAAACTGATACTGGAAGCATCAGAGCCTTACCAACTTTTTGCAGGTTAGCAAAAAGGTTCTTAAACATGTTTATGCTCCTGATAAATTTATAAGTATTATTTGGGCACTAACGGCACACCCCCGTAGCCTAAAGGTTAGCACCCAATGAAAATGTAACCACAACTGCATTATATTTTCCGGCTCTAAATATATATTGATGACCCTCAAACTTTCCACACAGTTACGAAATTTAGTTTCAAAACAAGTCTTGGATCACACCCAAAAACAGCCGATGAAAAGGTTTGCATTGCACTTATATTACTGTTTTATAAAGAATTAATTATTTATATAATTAATTTTAAGGCGTAAATAAAATACGCCTCAATGTTATTTTTAGTAACAAAATTACATTTGTGATTTTTGAATGTTATTAAATCAACATTTTTAGTAAACATTAAACTCGTGAGCGTATCTGTTGTTTTTATCAACAAAAAAGGAGCCTAAGCTCCTTTTTTATGCTCTTATTATTTTTTCATCACAAAAAAAGATTTCGGAAGTTTTCGGTGGTTTTTTGTGCCACTTCAGAAAGAGAGCACGATTTGAGTTGCGCAATATAAGAAGCGACTTCGACAACGTAAGCGGGTTGATTCTCTTTGCCACGATGAGGGACAGGAGCCAAGTAAGGAGAATCTGTCTCAATAAGAAGCTTCTCTAAAGGTAGAGTCTTCACCACTTCTTTTAACTCTGTAGCTTGACGGAAAGTAACAATCCCCGAGATAGAAATATAAAACCCCAGCTCCAGTGCAGCTTCAGCAAATGGAAGATCTTCTGTAAAACAGTGGATAACACCACCACATTTCTCTGCCCCACCCTTACGCAAAATATCTAGAGTATCCGCACGTGCGTTTCTGGTATGGATAATTAAAGGTTTGTTGAGCTCCACTGCAAGATCAACGTGTTGCTCAAAGCGCTCTTTCTGTAACGCGGCCGTTTCGGGCTTGTAATGATAATCTAAACCCGTTTCGCCAATAGCGACGACTTTTGCATTCGACGCATGGTGGCGCAATACGTCCATCGAAAAGTCGCTTTCAACATCAAGTGGGTGCACACCGCACGAAGCATAAACATTGTCATAAGGCTCGATCATTTCCATCATTTTCGGGAAAGAATCCAGCGTTACTCCAACAGAAAGTAGCTCAGTTACGTTTGCTTGTTTAGCTTTGTTAATAACGTCTTCCACATTGATGTGGAGATCGTCGTAATTCAATTTGTCTAAATGACAATGAGAATCTACGAACATAATGCCTCTCGTGATTCAATTAACCAATTCATTGATAGTAGTTCAAGGTTCAGGCCAGGAAAGGCTTGCACCTGAGCTTTCAGGTTCATCAGCGCCTTCGCTGATGAGTACAAACCGTTATAGTTGTCCGGTTGAAACTTTGTCGCGCCCGGAAGCATTTGAGCTTCTGATACACCAAACTGCGCTTTCTGAGCATCTGTCAGTAAATACCATGCCCAGTCTAATGATTGCTCTGAGTGTTTAGCGATTAAAGAAGCACACTCAGAAACGTCTGAAACAGGCGAAGACATTGCCTTAATAAAACTGCGTTCAAAAGCCAAGTAAGCTTCGAGCTCACCATTATTTAACGCATCCAATGTTTTTATTGGAGAGCCCATATTCAGTTTTAAGGCATAAGCAGGAACTTGCTTCGCCCCTTGTTCGTGCATCCATTGCATCGCTTGTTCCGCTGACGGAGGCGCAACAACCCAGTGTTGGCAACGGCTACGAATCGTTGGGAGCAGACGCTCCTGATTGTGGGTAACGAGCAAAAACAAGCACTTTGCCCCAGGCTCTTCTAGCGTCTTTAACAGCGCATTCGATGCCGACTCGTTCATAGAGTCCGCCGGTTCTATTACAAATAGGCGGTAACCATTAAGCTGAGATGATTCCTGAGCAAGACGGTTACAAGCGCGAATTTGGTCCACCGTTATCGCCTTTCCTTCTTTCTCTGGCTTGATCCAGTGTAAATCAGGGTGGTTTTGAGATTGATTTAGCTGGCAGCTATGACAAAAACCGCATGCTTCACTCGCGTAATTTTGGCAAAGAAGTACTTGGCTAAAAAACTCGATAAGTTTTTCGATGCCCAAGCCCTGCTCGCTTTGTAATAAAAGCGCACCTGGTATTCTGTCCGACTCTAACCCTACTTTGAGGTTATCCCATATTGGCTGTAGCCATGGATAATCATTTAACATGAGTCACCTAAATTTACGTTTCACTTATTGACGAGCTAGCCACTCGTTTAGAGCGTCCCGAATATCACGCGACACGCCTTCAATCGTCTGTTCTGCGTTAATGATAACGATGGAAGGATCGGCATGAGCAATCTCCAAATAACGCTCACGTGTACGCTCGAAGAAACTAATATCCATCTTCTCTATACGATCTAACTCACCACGCCCACGTGCACGCTCAAGCCCAACACGAGGGTCAATATCCATATAGAGAGTGAGAGCAGGTTTAAAATCACCAAGCGTTGTATCCCGGAGATTTTTCATTAACGATGCGTCAATCTGACGGCCACCACCTTGATAAGCTTGCGACGACATATCGTGTCGGTCACCAACCACCCACTGACCGTTTTCCAAAGCTGGTTTGATCACGTTCTCAACCAACTGAACACGTGCAGCGTACAGAAGAAGCAACTCCGTCATGTCCTTAAGTTCTTCGCCTTCGTGCTCTTCTTTCACCAGAGCGCGCATTTTTTCTGCTAGCGGTGTGCCTCCTGGCTCACGGGTATTTACGATATCCTCAATACCGGCCGCTTTTAGCGTATCTAAAACGGTTTTAATCGCAGTGCTTTTACCCGCGCCTTCTAGGCCTTCAACGACAATAAAGTTTGCTTTCATCATTTGTTCTTTCTTAGTTCTCTTAAATAGGCACGAACAGCACGGTTGTGCTCAGCAAGGGATTTCGAAAATACATGTCCGCCCTTTCCACTTGCTACAAAATATAAATAGTTGCTGCTTTCTGGATTCAAAGCCGCTTCAATGGAAGCTTCACCAGCCATCGCAATCGGTGTTGGTGGCAAACCATTGATGGTATAGGTGTTATATGGTGTCGGCGTACGCAAATCTTTCTTACGAATGTTGCCATCGTAGGCGTCACCCATACCATAAATAACTGTCGGATCAGTTTGTAACCGCATGCGTTTGTTCAATCGGTTGATAAACACAGAAGCGACGCGCTCACGCTCAGAATCAATAGCCGTCTCTTTCTCGATGATAGACGCGAGAATCAAGGCTTCATATTTGTCCTGTAATGGCAGCTTTTCTTGACGCGCTTCCCAGTTAGCATCCAGTATTTTATTGAGTTTTCGATGCGCTCGTTTTAATAACTGGCTTTCACTCGCACCCGCTGTGTAATGGTAGGTTTCTGCTAAAAACAACCCTTCTAGCTTTTCTCTCTCAATTCCGAGCTTCGCAGCCATTTCTTTTTCTGAAAGATCGGTTAAATCATGCTTTAAATAAGGAGCACTTTTTAGTTGATCTACCCATTCAGAAAAGCGGCTGCCTTCAACAAAAGTGATCGCAAACTGGTATTCTTTTCCAGTATTCAGATGCTCCAATGTTTGCGAAAGTGACATACCAGGCTCAAGTTGGTAAGTACCCGCTCGCACTTGCAACAATTCTGGATATAAGTGAGGAATTAAACGGATGTACTCCGATGTTTCAATCACCTCACCTTCAACTAAGGCGCGCATGACATGATGAAAGCTTGTACCACTTTCTACAGTAAACAGCTGAGGTTGTTCCAATAGAATAGGCTTTTCAACGTATTGTTTAGCCTGTGAAATTATATAAAAAACAGCTGCTGCGCCTATCACTGCGATCAGCACAACAAAAGCCAACAGTTTTTTAATCACGTAGTTAAATTCCCTTGCAGTCGTTGAGTCAATTTTCCTATCGGAAATATAGTCTTAGAGTTCGATGTCACTATGCTGCGAATAGGTGCGACACCTAATATTGAGTTACACATGAAAGCCTCGTCAGCACTCAGCAAATCTGGAAGTATAAAACGCCCCTCGATGACTTCAATATGACTTACTTTAAGTAACTCAAGCACCTTACGACGCATTACGCCCGTAACGCCTGATAAGGTCAGCTCCGGCGTAAATACTTTATTACCTTTAACCCAAAAAAGGTTGGCCATTGTAGTTTCAATGACATGGTTTTGCACATTTAACGTTATTGCATCTGCAAACTCTGTATTGTCGATTTCAGCCTTGGCGAGAATCTGCTCTAAACGGTTGTTGTGCTTATGTCCCGCAAGTAAAGGTTGAATCCCTAGACGAGTATTACAAACGCCCAAGTCCACACCTTGTTCTTGCCAAGATGAATAATGAGAAGGAAATGCAAAATTGGAAATCGTCACGATAGGGCCTTTAATCCCATTAGGGCTATACCCTCGCCCGCCAATACCGCGGCTAACGTGAATCTTCACCCCCGCTCGTGCGTCAGATAAAACCGCTTTGCTTGCCCAACCATGCACAACTTTCCAGTCAGGTGAAGAGATCTTCAAAGCGTCAAGGCAAGCACTCATGCGCTCAGTATGCTCCTGCCAGTAAACCAACTCTCCATTTTGGGTCAGGATGGTGGTAAAGCCTCCATCACCGTATTGGAATGAGCGATCACCTAGCTCTACATGCGTTTGCGGAACTCCATTTACCCAAAACATTCACGTACCTTCAAATTAGCAGACAACAAATAAAACAAAACGGCTCAATGCTAAGCATCGAGCCGTTAGAATACAAGTTTCGCTTATCTAAATAAGGTTAGATAGTGTTACTCAGCGAACTTTTTGAAGATCAAAGAACCGTTTGTACCACCAAAGCCAAACGAGTTACAGATAGCGTATTCCATACCTTCAACTTTGCGCGCAGTGTGCGGCACAAGGTCGATGTCTAGACCTTCTTCTGGATCATCAAGGTTAATCGTTGGTGGAACGATTTGGTCAACCAAAGACATAACCGTGATAATTGCTTCAACAGAGCCTGCTGCACCTAATAGGTGACCAGTCATAGACTTAGTTGATGATACAAGTACTTTCTTCGCACCTTCTTCACCAAGAGCACGTTTCACGCCCTTGATTTCTGCAACGTCGCCAGCAGGAGTAGATGTACCGTGAGCATTCACATAACCTACTTGGGTACCTGTGATGTTCGCGTCACGCATTGCCGCTTCCATCGCAAGTGCACCACCAGAGCCATCTTCGCTTGGAGAAGTCATGTGGTAAGCATCACCAGACATACCAAAACCAACCAGTTCTGCGTAAATCTTCGCGCCACGTGCTTTTGCGTGTTCGTACTCTTCAAGCACCATCATGCCAGCACCATCACCTAGAACAAAACCATCACGGCCTTTATCCCATGGGCGAGACGCTTTTTGAGGCTCTTCATTACGAGTAGATAGTGCTTTAGCTGCACCGAAGCCAGCCATGCCAAGAGGCGTAGAAGCTTTTTCTGCACCACCAGCAACCATCGCATCTGCATCGCCGTAGGCAATCATACGTGCTGCATGGCCGATATTATGCAGGCCAGTAGTACATGCGGTAGAAATCGCGATATTTGGACCACGGAGACCACGCATGATAGATAGGTTACCTGCAACCATGTTTACAATGGTCGAAGGAACAAAAAATGGGCTAACTTTGCGAGGGCCTTTGTCTACTAATGCAGTATGGCCAGTTTCGATAAGGTCAAGACCGCCAATGCCTGAGCCGATAGCAACACCAACTCGAGCCGCATTTTCTTCGGTAATTTGTAAGCCAGAGTTATCAAGAGCTTGAATACCCGCTGCAATGCCGTACTGGATGAAAAGGTCCATCTTACGAGCATCTTTTTTAGACATGTACTCTGTGCAATCGAAATCTTTAACAAGACCTGCAAAACGAGTTGAGAAGTTCGTAGTATCAAAGTGCTCGATATTTACGATACCACTTTGACCTTCTAGCAGGGCTTTCCAAGATGATTCTACTGTGTTGCCTACCGGTGACAACATACCCATGCCAGTGACAACTACACGACGCTTGGACACGATATAATTCTCCGGGAATTGAATATTTCTATGAGAGGATAGAAGAAGTTAGAAAGAACACAGGCGGTCTAGGAGACCGCCTGGGAGAGCTAATTACTGAGCGCTGTTTACGTAGTCGATTGCAGCTTGAACAGTAGTGATCTTCTCAGCTTCTTCGTCAGGAATCTCAGTGTCGAATTCCTCTTCTAGAGCCATAACTAGTTCTACAGTGTCTAGAGAATCAGCACCTAGATCATCAACGAAAGAAGCTTCGTTTTTAACTTCTGCTTCGTCTACACCTAGCTGTTCAACAATGATTTTCTTTACGCGTTCTTCGATGTTGCTCATTTTTCTTTTCCTTTACAGATTTCGCCTAATGCGATGATTCCGTAGTTTATTCGAACTATTGAAAGTTGCAAGGGGGTCCTTGCTGGTCAAACCACAAAATTAGCGAATTTAACCGAATTTCAATACATTTTTGACTTAAATCATGCACAAATCTTGCGCATAAGCATGACAAGTTCATGACAGTTAACTGCAACTATAGGCTATTTTTCACAATGTAAAATAGCTTATTTTGCATAAACTGTCGCATTAAACCATGTACATGCCACCATTTACATGCAAAGTTTCACCAGTAATGTACGCTGCTTCAGGAGAAGCAAGGAAAACTACTGCTGATGCAATTTCACGTGGGTCACCTAAACGACCTGCTGGCACGTTCGACAAAGTTGCCGCACGTTGGTCATCACTTAGCGCCTTAGTCATGTCAGTTTCGATGAAACCAGGAGCAACAGTGTTCACTGTTACACCACGAGACGCAACTTCACGAGCCATTGATTTAGTAAAACCAATCACGCCCGCTTTCGCTGCTGCGTAGTTAGTTTGACCAGCATTACCCATGGTACCAACAACAGAGCCTACGTTGATGATACGACCCGCACGTTTTTTCATCATACCGCGTAAAACCGCTTTAGACATGCGGTAGATAGGCGTTAGGTTGGTATCGATGATGTCGTTCCACTCATCATCTTTCATGCGCATCAATAGGTTGTCACGAGTAATACCAGCGTTATTCACCAGAATATCGATCACACCAAATTCTTCGTTGATCGTTTTTAATGTCGCTTCGATAGACTCGACATCAGTCACGTTAAGCGCTAAGCCTTTACCGTTATCACCAAGATACTCGCTGATAGCAGCCGCACCACTTTCAGAAGTAGCAGTACCGATAACCGTAGCACCTCGCTCGACAAGAAGTTCCGCGATCGCGCGGCCAATACCACGGCTTGCGCCGGTAACTAGCGCGATCTTACCTTCTAGATTCATCATGTTGTGTTTCCTTTTCTTATCGCAAATTTATCGCTTGATGGATTACTTCGCAGCGTCTAGCGATGCGATATCATTCACTGCTGCTGCAGTTAGCGTTTTCACGATACGTTTTGTTAGACCTGTTAAAACTTTACCAGGACCAAGCTCAAGAAGATTTTCTACGCCTTGTTCGTGCATCAGTTCAACTGTTTCAGTCCAACGAACTGGGCTATGTAGCTGACGAACAAGCGCATCTTTGATTTTTGCAGGATCTGTCTCAGCAACCACATCAACGTTGTTGATAACTGGCAGCTGTGGTGAGTTAAATTCGATAGACTCAAGAGCTACAGCAAGTTTTTCCGCTGCTGGCTTCATAAGTGCACAGTGTGAAGGTACTGAAACAGGAAGAGGAAGCGCACGCTTCGCACCAGCTTCTTTACATAGCGCACCAGCTCGCTCTACTGCGTCTTTGCTACCAGCGATAACGACTTGACCAGGCGAGTTAAAGTTTACTGGAGAGACCACTTCGCCTTGCGCTGCGTCTTCACACGCTTTTGCAATCGCATCATCAGCCAAACCGATAATCGCGTACATTGCGCCAGTACCAGCTGGTACTGCTTCTTGCATAAGTTGACCACGTAATTCAACCAGCTTGATGGCTTCTTTAAAGTCGATAACACCCGCACATACAAGTGCTGAGTACTCACCTAGGCTGTGACCGGCTAGGTTTGCTGGTTGCTCTAAGCCAAGTTCCTGCCATACACGCCAGATTGCAACAGATGAAGCTAGCAAAGCTGGTTGAGTACGGAAAGTCTCGTTTAAATCTTCTGCAGGTCCATTTTGAACAAGCGCCCATAGATCGTAACCTAGTGCGTCAGATGCTTCTGCAAATGTTTGTTTTACTACGTCATATTGTTCGCCTAGTTCTGCAAGCATACCTACAGCTTGAGAACCTTGACCTGGAAATACGATAGCAAACTTGCTCATGTTGTTTTCCTTTAAGCAAAGTAAAAAGAAATAAGATGCACCAAGTGCACCTTAAATTTTGAATTCTTGTGAAACTTAGAACTTCACAAGGGCCGAGCCCCAAGTGAATCCGCCGCCAAACGCTTCAAGAAGCAGAGTTTGACCGCGTTTAATACGACCATCACGTACCGCTTCATCTAGTGCTGTTGGCACCGTCGCAGCTGATGTGTTGCCGTGTTTATCAAGTGTAATCACGACTTGGTCTAGTGACATCGAAAGTTTCTTCGCTGTCGCTGAAATAATGCGGTAGTTCGCTTGGTGCGGCACTAGCCAGTCTAGTTCAGACTTATGCATGTTGTTGGCTTCAAGCGTATCTTTTACTAGTTTCGATAGCTGAGTTACAGCGACTTTGAATACTTCGTTCCCAGCCATATGAAGCCATTTATCCGCATCTTGCCCCCGCACAGGTACAGGTAGGCTTAGAAGCTCTCCGAATTGACCATCCGAGTATATGTGGGTAGAGATAATGCCAGGCTCTTGGCTAGCGCCTACGACAACGGCTCCGGCACCATCACCAAATAGGATAATGGTTGAACGGTCTGTCGGATCACACGTTTTAGACAAAGCATCTGAACCAATCACAAGTACGTTTTTGCACATACCAGATTTGATATGTTGGTCTGCAACAGATAATGCGTACACAAAACCAGAACAAGCAGCGGCTAAGTCAAAAGCTGGACAACCTTTAATGCCAAGCTTTGCCTGCACCTGACACGCAGATGAAGGGAAAGTATGGCTACTGCTCGTTGTGGCTACGATAATCAGGTCGATATCGTTTTTATCAATACCCGCCATATCGATAGCGTTTTCAGCTGCGTAGAATGCCATGTCTGCTACAGTTTCGTTTTCTGCAGCAATTCGACGCTCTTTAATACCCGTGCGAGCAACGATCCACTCATCACTTGTATCTACCATTTTCTCTAGATCTGCGTTTGTACGCACCTGAGATGGCAGGTAGCTGCCAGTACCTAAAATTTTGCTATACATGAAGACTAATAATGCCTCTCGAGTAAAACCGCTTCCAAACGATCGCTAATACGGCTTGGTACTTGTCGTTTGACCTCGTGTACTGCCTCGCCAAGTGCATTGACAATCGCAGATACATCCGCACTTCCATGGCTTTTTATGACAATGCCGCGCAATCCTAGCAAACTTGCGCCGTTATACTGGTCGGGGTTCAGTGTTTTTAGTTCATTAAACAGCCTAGAAAACAACTTTCTAGCTATCCAACCCTTTATCGTTGATGCCATTATGCTGGTTTTAATTTTTTCGATAAAAAGTTGAGCTGTTCCCTCACTGGCTTTTAAGCATACGTTGCCGACAAATCCATCACAAACAATGACGTCCGCAACATCATGCAAAATTTGATTACCTTCAATATAACCGACAAAGTTAATCGCATCGGTCTGAGAAAGCATTTCTGCGCAACGTTTGACTAAATCGTTACCTTTAATCTCTTCTGCGCCAATATTGAGTACAGCAACGCGAGGAGGACGACCCAAGTGTTCTTCAGCTAATGCACTGCCCATTACAGCAAATTGGAACAAGCTATCAGCATCGCACGATACATTCGCCCCCAGATCCAGCATCCAAGTACGCTTTCCGGTAATCGTCGGTAAAGCGGAAACTAAAGCAGGACGTTCAATGCCAGGAAGTAACTTAAGAATGAAACGCGATAGTGCCATTAATGCACCGGTGTTGCCACCACTAACACAAGCATCCGCTTTCTGCTCAGAAACCAAATCGATAGCCATACGCATAGAACTATTTTGGCTATTACGTAACGCCAATGAAGGTTTTTCTGAGTTCGAGATAACTTTCTCGCTGTGAAGAATAGTCAAGCGGGAACTGGTCGAGGTACCGAGTTGAGATAATTGAGACGTGATCAGAGATTGATCACCAATAAGAATCACTTTTAGCTCTGGGAAATGAGACAGTGCCTGCACGGCGGCAGGCACTGTTACGCGTGGACCGAAATCCCCGCCCATTGCATCAAGTGCAACGGTAATACTTTGCAAAGGTTCAACCTTACTTGTTGATAACCTTTTGACCACGGTAGTAACCTTCAGCAGTTACGTTGTGGCGTAGGTGAGTTTCACCAGAAGTCGCGTCTACAGATAGAGCAGCTGTAGTTAGCGCATCGTGTGAACGACGCATACCGCGCTTAGAACGAGTTTTACGGTTTTTCTGTACGGCCATTGACCCTACTCCTATACTATTGGGTTAAAAACCTGAAGAAGAATCGGCTACCACACCTATTACTTTTTCAGACTTTTCAAAACGTCGAATGGATTCGGTTTTTCTTCCTCAATTTCTTCAGGAATCTCACCAAAAACCATGTTATTTGAATCAACGCTACAATCCGCTTCATCGTGCATCGCAATTTGAGGTAATGCTAAGATGAACTCGTCTTCAACAAGTTGTATGAGGTCTAATTCACCATATTCATTTAGATCTACCAAATCATAAATTTCTGGTGCTTCCTGTTCTGTTTTCTCACCGTAGTAAGGAGTAGAAAGGAATTCAACTTCGCACTCATGTGCGAATACCTCATTACAACGCTGACACTCTAAATCGACTTCGATGTTAGCTTTACCAGAGATAACAACGAGTCGCTGTTCATCCATCCCAAATGACAATGAGACTTCTGCGTCGCGTTTTACGCCTTCAGTTGTTTCCACTAAGCGCTTGAAAAGACTAGCTTGGATGATGCCATCGTAATCCAATCGTTTCTGTGCAGCTTTAGCTGGGTCAACCGTTCGCGGTATTTTTACCTTTTGCATAGGGCGCGAATATTATCTTCCAAATCAAAATTAGTCAAAGAAAAAGGCAAAAAAGTTGTACTTTTTTACGCTTAACATACAGAGCATTAGCCAGAATCATTTTTGATCTATTATCCTATTGGAAATGCTCCCACGAATTGTAATTCAAAATGAAAAATTACCAACTGGTTTTAGCCTCAACCTCCCCTTTTCGTAAACAACTGCTTGAAAAGCTCTCACTACCATTCGTTTGTTTATCACCTGATTGCGATGAAACACCTTTTGACCAAGAAACGCCAACTGAACTTGTGCAGAGACTGGCCCAAGAGAAAGCAATATCTTGCCAGACGGATAAAGCAAGTTTAGTTATCGGCAGTGACCAAGTTTGTGTCATTAATGGTGAAATCGTTGGCAAGCCTTTAAATAGAGATAACGCGATAAATCAACTTTTGGCTCAAAGTGGAAAAGTCATCACTTTCTATACTGGTCTTGCGGTACATAACACCGTGACAAACCATACAGAAGTCGGCTTTGATTCTTTCGAGGTGCACTTTAGAGATTTAACGCTTGAACAAATCGAACGCTACGTCGACAGGGAAGAACCTTTTTACTGCGCAGGCAGCTTTAAAAGCGAAGGCATGGGAATTTGTTTGTTTACGAAATTAGTTGGTAAAGACCCGAACACACTTGTCGGACTACCATTGATTGATTTGATTGATATGTTGCATGTTCAAGGACTCGATGTCCTTTAACCCAAATACGATAAAAGGGAGCCACAGGCTCCCTTTTGCATCCGCGAGGAAAACATGGTTACGCGTTTCTTAAACCCGCCAACACTTTTTCTAGTTTCGGTTCCATCGGTGCGTTGATTTCCATCCACTCATCATTTGATGGGTGTTGGAACTTGATGTTTGCCGCGTGTAGGAACAAACGATCTAAACCAACTTGACCTGTGTAAGCATCAAAGCGACGATCACCGTAGCGATCATCCCAAGCGATTGGGTGACCAGTGTATTGCGTATGAACTCGTATTTGGTGAGTTCGACCAGTAATCGGACTCGCCTGAATCAATGTAGCTTGTTCGAACTTTTCCAAAATCTTAAAACGCGTTTCTGACGGCTTACCATTAGGGTTAACACGAACAATACTGTTCACTTCGTTTTTGAGCAGTGGCGCGTTCACAACCTTACAACTGCTTTTCCATTGCCCCATGACAAGAGCTAAGTAAAACTTCTTTACTGTCTTTTCACGAAACTGGGCTTGCAAGTGACGAAGTGCAGAACGCTTCTTAGCAACCAGCAAAATCCCTGAAGTATCACGGTCAATACGATGCACAAGTTCAAGAAAGCGAGCTTGAGGACGCAGAGCCCTAAGCGCTTCAATCGCACCAAACTTTAAACCACTGCCACCATGCACAGCGGTGCCAGATGGTTTGTTTAGAATCAACATATGGTCATCTTCGAAGATAATCATATTTTCCAACTCAGCGACTTTGTTAAGTTTCGTACTTGGTGCGACATCGTCATCTTTTTTCTCGACGGTCACCGGTGGAATACGAACGAGATCGCCTGCTTTTAACTTGTACTCTGCTTTTATACGCTTTTTATTTACGCGCACTTCGCCCTTACGCACAATTCGGTAAATCATGCTTTTAGGAATGTCTTTTAATTGGTTGCGCAAAAAATTATCAATGCGCTGACCCGCCATATCTTCGTCGATGTCGACGAACTGGACTTTTGTTCTTATTTCGTTCATGGGCGGTATTGTAAACTCAATTTCGTGCGACTTCACATTATTCTTGTCGTAAAAGAAACACTCGGTGGCACATACTGGTCTAAATTTCGCCAAGCTTTTGTTTAAATTATTAAAACTCTCAATCAAGTTCTCAATTTGTTTTCTGTCCTGAACAGTTTGCACATCTCAATTGCTTATGAAACAGCCAGTTATAAATTAGAAATTTTGAGTTTAGCGGCAAATTTTCTATCGTTTGCGTGAAAGCAGATTGCTGATAGCCACGCGCACTGCTATAGTTCACAGCTGCTAAGGAAGGTTTGGTTACATTTTATTCATTACCAATCATTTATCCTCAAGCAATGTGAGTAGATCGTTGAAGGTCGAGTGCAGCATTGGCGTGAGACACATCGAATTCAACACTCTTGCCACCCTACTCCTCGCATATTCACGTTGAGTACCTACCGCCCAAATAGCGGGTCACAAGTCTACGTTTCCAACAGAAACCACAAGAGGCTTGTGATGACTGAAGTGCCCGAGAGCATCCCCTTCCAGCCGGGAGGCTGCAAAATACAAGCCATGGGATCAGGCACCGTGAAAGAGCGAAAAAACAGTGGCAAGTCGACAAGAAAGATATAAAAGAAAAGACAACGAGAATTTTCAATGAAAAGAATGTTAATTAACGCAACTCAAAAAGAAGAGTTGCGTGTCGCTCTGGTTGATGGCCAGCGACTTTTCGATCTTGATATCGAGAGTCCAGGTCATGAATCTAAAAAAGCGAATATCTACAAAGGACGTATCACACGTATCGAACCAAGCTTAGAAGCCGCATTTGTTGATTACGGCGCCGAGCGTCACGGTTTCCTCCCTCTCAAAGAAATTGCCCGCGAATATTTCCCTGAAGGTTACACCTACCAAGGTCGTCCAAGCATCAAAGAAGTGCTAACGGAAGGCCAAGAAGTTATCGTTCAAGTGGAAAAAGAAGAACGTGGAAGCAAGGGCGCAGCTCTTACTACTTTCATTTCTCTTGCTGGTAGTTACCTTGTTCTGATGCCTAACAACCCTCGTGCTGGCGGTATTTCTCGTCGAATCGAAGGTGACGAGCGTACTCAACTAAAAGCCGCATTAAGTACTTTGGAACTGCCTCAGGGCATGGGCCTAATCGTACGTACTGCTGGCGTTGGCAAGAGTGCTGAAGAGCTTGAGTGGGATTTGAATGTACTACTTAACCACTGGGGTGCAATCAAAGGTGCAGCGGACTCTAACCCTGCTCCATTCTTAATCCACCAAGAAAGTAACGTTATCGTTCGTGCAATCCGTGACTATTTGCGTCGTGATATTGGCGAAATCTTAATTGATAGCAACACCATCTACGAACGTGCAAAAGAGCACATTCAATTGGTGCGCCCTGATTTCCTTAACCGCGTTAAGAAATATGAAGGTGAAGTTCCACTATTCAGCCACTACCAAATCGAAAGCCAAATTGAATCGGCTTTCCAACGTGAAGTGCGTCTTCCATCTGGTGGTTCTATTGTTATTGACCCGACTGAAGCACTAACGTCTATCGATATCAACTCTGCTCGTGCAACCAAGGGCGGCGATATTGAAGAAACAGCTCTAAACACGAACCTAGAAGCAGCCGACGAAATTGCTCGCCAATTGCGTCTACGTGACTTAGGTGGCTTAGTGGTTATCGACTTTATCGATATGACCCCAGTTCGTCACCAACGAGAAGTAGAAAACCGTCTACGTGAAGCCGTTCGCCTTGACCGCGCTCGTGTACAAATCGGTCGTATTTCTCGCTTTGGTTTGTTGGAGATGTCACGCCAGCGCTTGAGCCCTTCTCTTGCAGAAGCAAGCCATCACATCTGTCCTCGCTGTAGCGGAACTGGTGTCGTTCGCGACAACGAATCTCTAGCACTTTCTGTACTTCGTTTAATTGAAGAGGAAGCGCTAAAAGACAACACAGCACAAGTACTTGCAGTCGTACCTGTGCCAATCGCCTCTTACTTATTGAACGAAAAACGTCGTTCAGTAAACCATATCGAACGCATTCAAGAAGTGAAAATTACGGTTGTTCCTAACTCTGATATGGAAACACCGCACTTTGAAGTTATCCGTGTTCGTGAAGGCGAAGAGTTCGATCTGATATCTTACTTACTTCCTAAGAAACTGGAAGCAATGAAAGAAGCAGAAGGTAAAGAGCCAGCGGAAGTTGACGTAAAACCAAAACGAATTGAAGAGCCAGTTCTTAAAGGCTTTGCTGCTCCGTCTCAAACCGCACCTGCACCAGCAGCTAAACCAGCTCCTGAGGCGAAGAAGAAAGAACAAAATGTTGAACAAGAAGAGAAACCTGGATTGTTCAGCCGTCTGTTTAAAGCACTTGGTAGCTTCCTATTCGGTGGTTCTGAAGAAACAAAAGAAGAACAGAAACCTCAGGAAGAGAAAAAACCAAATCGCGATAATCGACGTAATAAGCGTGATCGCAACGATCGTCGTCGCAATAACAACCAGCGCGATAATCGTGATAACCGCGACAATCGCGATAACCGACGTCGTCGTAAGCCTCGTGATGAGCAAGCGAATGAGCAAAACGAAGCTCAACAACAAACCAATAAACAGCAAAACCGCAACCAAAAGCGTAAGCCTAAAGCTCAACAAGCAGACAAAGCCCAAGAGCAAAAAGCAAATGCAAAAGTAGCGGAAAAAGGCCTGCAGCTAGCGGCGGAAGCTCGAACTGAAACAAAACCAGAAGAGAGCAAACCAAAGCAACAAAACGCGAAAGCAGAAAAAGTGAAGGAGCGTCGCCAACGTCGCAAACTGAACAAGTCTGTACGCGTTAAAGACCAAGAAGCGGTTGAGAGGAAAGCCGAAGAAACAGCGGTTAAGACTCAAGAAACGGTTGAAACCAAAGTTGAGAAGCCAACAGAAGCAGCGGTAGAAGCACAGCAAGACAACAAGCAAGCAGAGTCTAAGCAACGTCGTAATCGTCGTTCGCCACGTCACCTGCGTGCAAGCGGCCAGCGTCGTCGCCGTGGCCGTGATCGCCGCCCTAACCCGTTCCGCCTACGTAAGGGAGGTGTCGCTTCTCCTGAAATGGCTATGGGTAAAGTAATGCCACGTTACATTCCGAAACCAGCACCTAAGAAGGAAGAGCGAGTTAAGGAAGAAGCTGTAGCAGCAGTACCTACAATCCAAGGTGGCTTTGCGTGTCCAGAAATGGCAATGGGTAAAGTGATTATTCGTCGCGAGCAACCTGTCGTAACAGATGCTCCAGTTGTTGAACACAAGGTTCAAGAAACCGTTGAAGCGAAAGTTGAATCTCCAGCAGTAGAAGCACCTGTTGTGGAAGCAGTAATCGCAGAAAAAACTGAATCGGCAGTAGTAGAAACAGCCTCTGTAGAGCCTATCGTTGAAACTCCTGCAACTGAACATGCTGAACCGGTTGATGCCATTGTAGAAACGGCACCAGCTGAAGAGCCTGTGGTTGAAGCAGCAAAAGAGATTGCAGCCGAAGCGCCAGTAGCTAAACCAGAGCCTAAAGTCGAAGCCATCAAAGTTGCTGCTAAGCTAAACGCTAGCGCACCGATGACAAAAGCACCTGGCCCTCAAGAGCTACGCGAAATCACGGTTGCAGCAGCACCGTTCAAAACCGAACGTTACCAAGCTAAAGGTGCGGGTAGCCAAGTGGCTAAAAACCGCGCATCGGCAGAGATGACAAAGCCTAACTTTAACTAGGCTAAATCATTACGTTCAACTGCTTAACGGCATAAATAAATTAAAGGCTACCATCTGGTAGCCTTTTTTATCTTCATATCTGCCCAATAAATTGTTCATATAAATACCAATTCGCGATCACATTTGTACGCCATTATTCGTATCATTCTTGAACTTAATCACACTTTTCGGTAGCATGCGCCGACTCAAGTTTTCGACACCATTCTGATGCTGCTCTTTTAATACTACGGTTTACACTGCAATGTTTGATTAGAAATCAACCACTCAGTGGCTTGTGCAAATACGAATATGTGTCGGGTTTAACTCATTGCAAAGAGAACTTAAAAACAAACATGTTCGAATTTCCCCAATTTTCTAAGCACTCCGTAAAAAATGATGTGCTATCAGGCTTAACCGTTGCGCTAGCATTGGTTCCTGAAGCTGTCGCATTTGCGTTCGTCGCAGGCGTAGATCCGATGGTCGGTCTTTACGCTGCATTCATCGTTGGTCTTATTACTTCCATTTTCGGTGGTCGTCCCGGCATGATCTCTGGTGCAACAGGTGCCATGGCAGTCGTAATGGTTTCGCTTGTCGCGACTCACGGTGTCCAGTACCTATTCGCAGCCATCATGCTCGCTGGTATTCTTCAAATTGCCGCTGGTATGTTTAAATTGGGTAAGTTCATCCGTATCGTACCTCACCCTGTGATGATCGGTTTTGTGAACGGTCTGGCTATTGTTATCTTCCTAGCTCAGTTGGGTCAGTTTAAAGCGCCTGACATCAACGGCATGCTTACTTGGCTACCACAAGACCAGATGCTGCTAATGCTTGGTTTGGTTGCGCTGACTATGGCAATCATTCACTTTCTACCAAAAATCACAACAGCTGTACCCTCTTCACTTGTTGCGATCGTAACGGTGACGGCTTTAGTGGTTGGCTTGGATCTGGAAACTCGCACTGTTGTTGACTTCCTGCGTACAATGTCTGGAGATGAAGCTGCAACACTCGCAGGTTCACTACCAACCTTCTCTATTCCTGCGGTACCATTTACACTAGAGACACTACAAATCATTCTTCCATACGCGATCATTCTCGCGGCCATTGGTCTAATTGAATCTCTACTAACACTGACAGTTTTAGATGAGATGACGAATACTCGTGGTCAATCTAACCGCGAATGTATCGGTCAAGGTATGGCAAACATGACGTGTTCTGTGTTTGGCGCAATGGGTGGTTGTGCGATGATTGGTCAGTCGATGATCAACGTAAACTCAGGTGGTCGCGGCCGTCTATCTGGTATCGTTGCGGCTATCGCTCTATTGATGTTTATCTTATTCGCTTCTTCGCTAATTGAAATGATCCCACTCGCTGCTCTGGTTGGTGTGATGTTCATGGTTGTCATTGGTACATTCGAATGGGCAACATTTAAGCTAGCACGCCGCGTACCGAAGCAAGACTTCTTCGTTATTGTTCTTGTGACCGTTGTTACTGTTCTTACTGACCTTGCTGTTGCCGTAGCGGTTGGTGTTATCGTTTCTGCATTAATGTTTGCATGGCAACACGCTAAGCACATCTATGCCGACACGTGCTTAAACGAGGAAGGTTCAAAAGAGTACAAGATTCACGGCCCTATTTTCTTTGGCTCTGCGGCTAACTTCCTGGAGTTGTTTAACGCGCCTGAAGATCCAAAAGATGTGATTGTCGATTTTGCAGACTCTCGCGTGACAGATCACTCTGCAATTGAAGCCATTGAAACACTGGCTGAGCGTTACAATGCTCAAGGTAAAACGCTGCACCTTCGTCACCTAAGCCCAGATTGTCGTAAACTTTTGGACAAAGCTGGCAGCTTGGTTGAAATTAACGTGAAGGAAGACCCAAGCTACAAAGTCGCAACCGACATACTAGCGGGTTAACACGAATAAAAAGGGATGAGCTGAGCTCATCCCTTTTTCTATTGTCTTCAAGCCCGGCGATTATAGCTTCTTCAAAATAGCATCTGATGCCTCTTCGATTAAATCAAGCACCAGTTCAAAGCCATCTTCCCCACCATAGTATGGATCAGGGACTTCGTCGTAACCTGACCCAGAATGACTTAAAAATAACGATACTTTGTGTCGATACTTCAACGGACAAATATCCAATAAATCGGCCAAATTTGCTTTATCTGCGGCTAATATAAGGTCAAACTTTTCAAAGTCATCAATGGTGACTTGGCGCGCTTGCATTCCTCTAAAAGAATAGCCTCGCAGCTTTCCTGCTGCCATCGCTCTTGAATCCGGTCGGTTTCCTGCGTGGTAGCCAATTGTACCTGCCGACTCAACCTCTACTTCAACGCCTAGCTTTTGAGCTTTCGCTCTTAACACTGCCTCTCCAGTTGGTGACCGACAAATGTTTCCCATACAAACAACAAGTATTTTCTTCATTTTATTCCCTGAATTATCGGTGGTTTTTCTTCACGATATGTTGGTCTATCATAGCGAGATAAATCAATGAACCCAAATTAGCTTGGGCACAGCACGAAAAGGAATTGAGGAAGTATTATGTCTATCGAAGAAAATAAAGAAGCACGCCATAAAGCTCGCCAACAAAAAGTCAAAGAACAGGTAGACGCAAAAATCGCTGCTGCTCAAGAGGAAAAAGGTCTGCTACTGATCATTACCGGAAATGGTAAAGGTAAATCGACATCAGGATTCGGTACGATCGCACGCGCAGTGGGTCATGGTTTGAATTGTGCTGTCGCGCAGTTTATTAAAGGTACTTGGGACAACGGTGAGCGCAACCTACTTGAGAAACTCGGCGTTGAATTCCAAGTAATGGCGACCGGCTTTACATGGGAAACTCAAAACAAAGCCGCTGATACCGAAGCAGCGCAAGGCGTATGGCAAGAATGTAAACGCATGATGCAAGACGACTCTATCGATGTCATCTTGTTTGACGAGCTAACTTATATGGTGAGCTACGGCTACATCGACTTAGACGAAGTGGTCGAAGCGCTGAGCAACCGACCTAAAATGCAGTCGGTTATTATTACTGGGCGTGGCGCACATCGAACCCTGATTGAAATGGCCGATACCGTTTCTGAAGTGAAAAATGTAAAGCACGCATTTGAATCTGGCGTAAAAGCCCTCAAAGGCGTCGATTGGTAACACTCGCAGAGTAATTTAAAAAGGGTTGGCAAAATGCCAACCCTTTTGGTTTTCACGCACGGTTAGTTGAAAAGATTCTTCAATAAACCATCGACCGCATCTTTGGTTTTCTCGTCTTTGATTTTGTCCGTTAGCTTCTCCACGCCACGATCGATTTCTTTTTGAGCTTTCTGCTTCAGAACATCATCGAATACGAGCTTGAATTTAGGTTCTGCCCACTTACCAGACACATTGATTGGAATCGTGATGTCTTTCAGCTCATCTATATCTTTACCGCCCTGGCCTTCTAGGCTGCCTACAACTGACGTGCTGATAGTAAAGTCGACTGTTTCATTGATGTAGTTTGCGGTACCTTTACCACGAACACGTAACAATGGAGACTGAGCTTGCATATTATCCGTTGATACTACACCTTTGTTGAGTTTCAATGTCGCCGTCATCGCACTGAAGTCTGTTTTCTTAGCTTCATTGGTGCCTTCAACTTTTTGCCCTTTAAATTTCGCATAGTTTTCACGAATCAACTGAGCAACGTTGATGCCATTCACCGCACCGTCAGCAAAATTGATAACAACCGTACCAGATAGATTCTTCTTGATACCGGTAGGCGTTAGACTCTTACCTGTAACATTCACATCAATGTTACCTGTCCCTTCAAGTTTGTCGTTCTCAGCAACGTCTATAAGTAGCGGTTGAACTTTCACGCCTTTGATTGACTTTTTAACGCTGTAAGTCGCTGGTGATTGGCGTGCATCTAACTTCGCTGTCGCTGAGATTGAGCCTTGGTACAACTTCGAACTAAATGATGTAAGCTCAAACACGCCACGATTTACAGTGAAGCTCGTTTTTACCGCTTCCATCTTCGCATTTGCCGCTTTGAATTTGTCGATGGTAATGTCACCCTTTACATCTAACGCTTTCAACGCAGACAAATCAGGCTCAACCTCAGGTCCGGCAGGAGCACTCTCGCCACCAGAAGCAGGCTTATTACCTTCGGCAGCTTGCTTATCTAACCCTAAGAACTCATCAAGATCGATATTGGGGCTATGGAGAGCAAAGCGTACTTTAGGAATATCACCGAGTGTCACATCTGCCTTACCATCTAGGGCGATAGCATTCGCTGTTAACTTCTCTAGAACAAAACTCAGATGGTTTTTCGTTAGGTCGAAAGACAGATCAGACACCATGTCGACTTTCATCGGGGACTGAGGTAAAGCATCACCCTCAAAAGTCGATTTAAGAGTTAACTTATCCAACTGTACTTTGCTGATAGCCTTGTCCACGCTAAGTTGACCAGCACCCTGCATATCTAACTTCATACCACCAGCGTCACCCTTAATGGCATAAGTCAGGTTATTTACTTTATCGAATTCAAACGTGTCTAAACCGATCGTTGCCGATTCAATTTTATTGGCAGGGTCAGAGTATGTCGCATCAAAGTTGATGTTCTTTAGCGCGTAGTTTGCCAAACCTTTTTCTAGCTTAAAGTCTGCCTGACCTTTCGCGGTGAACTTTTGGTCGTTCATTTCGCCCTTCACGCCAAAATCAGCCGTTGTCCAGTTGTCAAAAGCGAATTCGGAAAGGTTTAATGAAATATCATAAAGTTTGGTGTAACTACCGGCTTGCTTATCCTGCATTTCTAATGAACCGTTAGAAACCGTAACGCCAGCAAGATTAATACTCCAATCAGAACCAGAAGTTTTCGTTTCACCATTTTGCGTAGGCGCAGCATTGCTCTCTTGTTCTGCTTGTTGTGTTTGGGCTTTCGTCAATGCATCAATATTCTTGCTGCCATCTTTCTTGGTTTCAATGTAGAACTCAGCACCATCAAGCGTGACGTTTCCAATTTCAAGCTGTTGACTAAAAAGTGGCATAACAGAGATGTCTACACCAACGGTATCAACTTTGAATAAATTGGGTTTACTAAAGCCTTGTGGGTTTCGCAATTCTGTATGTCCCAACTCAAAGCCAATCGATGGGAAAAATTGCCAACTGATATCCCCTTCAATCACCAACTCTAATCCCGTTTGCTTTTGCGCTTGCTCAACAATAAGGGGTTTAAACTGATTCGGATTGACGAAGATGGTTAACGCTAAAATTGCGACCAAAATGACCACAATCGGTATTGCTAGAATTAAGAGCAGTTTCTTCATTTGTTTTTCCTTGCTCGAGTGTTTTTACAATTATAAGCGCAGACTCCATTTACCGCTGACAGTTCCACAAAAGCGTGAAAAGTGTCTGGTTTTAACCTGCAACTGACTAATTTAAAAACAAAAAAAGAAGTGGCACTTAAGGTGCCACTTCTTCTCTTAAAAATAAAGCGATATAGCCGTCTATAGGCTTAAGCTTTCAAAAGTCTTGCAATGTGAGCTTTTAATACATCAATTGCGATACGGTTTTTACCACCGCGAGGAACAATAATGTCCGCATATTGCTTAGAAGGTTCGATAAACTGCATGAACATCGGACGTACTGTTTGTTGGTATTGCTTAAGAACAGACTCCATAGTTCGGCCTCGTTCTTCCACATCACGCTTAACACGGCGAAGCAAGCAAATATCTAACGGTGTGTCCATAAATACTGTCGCATGCATCAAATCACGAAGACGAGGGTCTGTAAGAAGAAGGATACCTTCTAGAATGATCACCTTTTTAGGTGTCATTGTGGTGGTGTTAATTGTTCTTGTGTGCTCAGTGTAGCTGTACTCAGGCACTTCTACTGCTTCACCACGTACCAATTTTTCTAGGTGCTCACACAGTAGGTCGTGGTCCAACGCACTCGGGTGATCGTAGTTCGTCTTTACTCGCTCTTCCATGCTTAGGTGGCTTTGGTCGTTGTAGTAGCAATCTTCCGTGATGACACCGATTTGATGATCGCCTACTTTCGCGCGAAGCTCATTATAAATAGTGCTCGCGATCAGACTTTTTCCAGAAGCAGAAGCGCCAGCAATACCTACGATGACGCATTGATTATTATCAGACATTAGTTTGCACCCGATGATGATTTCTAGTCACATAAAAAGATAAACTGCCTGATTATAGGGAGTTCACCCCATAGTTACTAGTTGGAATTAGGGTTTAGTCATAAGTTTCTGCCTGCTCAGAGGATTAACCTCCGAGCAAACGTTAAAATGTGCAATTATCAACCAACAGGCATAGTAAACTTAGTTCACCATTGTAAAGCTAATCGCATTAGGTTTTGCTTTGCCTTGCCAAAACATCGTGCTACATACGCGATCGGCAAGTTGCTTATAATACCCTGCATGCTCACTTTCTGGGCGTCTTGCTACCGTTGGCACGCCAGCGTCAATATCTTCTCGCATAGAGATATGAAGCGGAATTTGTCCTAACAATGCTAAGCCAAATTCTTGCGACATTTTTTCAGCTCCGCCCATACCAAAAATATGCTCTTTCGCGCCACATTGACTACAAATGTGATAACTCATGTTTTCCACAACACCAATGACTGGGACATGGACTTTGTTAAACATTGCCGCACCCTTCCTTGCATCGGCAAGAGCTAAATCTTGCGGTGTTGTGACTAGCACGCTACCTGTTACCGGAATTTGTTGTGACAGAGTCAATTGAATATCCCCTGTACCTGGCGGCATATCAATCACCAAATAATCCAAATCTGGCCAATCTGTTTCAGTTAATAACTGCGACAACGCTTTTGAAGCCATTGGACCGCGCCATATCGCCGCTTCTGATTTATCCACCAAATAACCGATAGAATGAGTATAGATGCCGTGAGCAAAAATGGGTTCCATCCACTTGCCATCACGAACTTCTGGTTTAGCATCTTCTTGCCCCAACATCATAGGTACAGACGGACCATAGATATCTGCATCCAACAATCCCACTTTCGCCCCAGATTGAGCAATTGCCAACGCTAAGTTAACTGCGGTAGTAGATTTACCAACGCCACCTTTCGCAGAACTGACGGCAATGATGTTCTTAACACCCTTAACCGAGTTAGCCACTTGAGTTTCTAAAGCTTTAACTCCAAGGCGAATATTAAATGGGAACTCAGCCACTTTACCCGAGGCTTGCTGCTGTTTGATCCAGTCATGCAGTACGGTTTGAAGCTCATTACTTGCGAATGGCAACGTTATATCAATAGAACCCTGTGTCGTAATCGAAATTGCGCCATGAATATCTGCCCAGTTTTCCACCAAATGTAGATGTTGGAATTGGTTAAACCAGTGACAAAAATCTTGTTTTGAAGTGAACTGATGCATAAGCCCTCCTTTTAGATGTCATGCTACCACCGTCCAGGCTCAACCAGAACCCCAAAAAAACTAAGGCATTCCGCAGTTTGACACCTTGGAGTTAGTCAGTTCATGGGGTAGTATTATCCATCAAAATTTATTTATACCTATCAAGAAAAGCGAATATTAAGTATGGCAAACGATCCAAAAAACTTTCCGTCAAGGAAAATGCTGGTAACTTGTGCCCTTCCGTACGCTAACGGTTCGATCCACCTTGGTCATATGCTTGAGCATATCCAAGCGGACATTTGGGTTCGTTACCAACGCCTACGCGGCAACACTGTAAACTTCATCTGTGCTGACGATGCTCACGGCACGCCAATCATGCTTAAAGCGCAACAGATGGGTATTACTCCTGAAGAAATGATTGCCGCAGTTAGCGAAGAGCACCAAAAAGACTTCGCTGGATTTGATATCAGCTTTGATAACTACCACAGCACACACTCAGATGAGAACCGTGAGCTAGCGTCACACATTTACCTTGAGTTGAAGAAAAATGGCTTTATCTCTAGCCGCACTATCTCTCAGCTGTTCGATCCAGAAAAAGAGATGTTCTTACCGGACCGTTTCGTAAAAGGTACCTGTCCAAAATGTAAGTCTGAAGACCAGTACGGTGACAACTGTGACAACTGTGGTGAGACTTACAGCCCAACAGAACTGATCAATCCTAAATCTGCGGTTTCTGGTGCGACGCCAGTAATGAAAGATTCAGAGCACTTCTTCTTCGACCTACCTCAGTTTGAAAGCATGCTAAAAGAGTGGACTCGCTCTGGCTCGCTGCAAGCTGAAACAGCGAACAAAATGCAAGAATGGTTCGAATCTGGTTTGCAGCAATGGGATATCTCACGTGACGCACCATACTTTGGCTTCGAGATCCCTGGTGAGAAGAACAAATTCTTCTACGTGTGGCTAGACGCGCCTATCGGCTACATGGGCTCTTTCAAAAATCTATGTGACAAGCGCGACGACCTAGATTTCGACGAGTATTGGAAAAAAGACAGCTCAGCAGAGCTGTACCACTTCATCGGTAAAGACATCGTTTACTTCCACAGCCTATTTTGGCCAGCAATGCTAGAGGGTTCTGGCTTCCGCAAGCCTAACAACGTATTCGTACACGGTTACGTAACCGTAAACGGCGCGAAAATGTCGAAGTCTAAAGGTACGTTCGTAAAAGCAAGCACTTACCTAGAGCACCTAGACCCTGAGTGTCTACGTTACTACTACGCTGCGAAGCTAAACAGCCGTATCGACGATCTAGATCTTAACCTTGAAGACTTCACTCAGCGCGTAAACGCTGACGTTGTTAACAAGATCGTTAACCTGGCATCTCGTAACGCAGGTTTCATCGCGAAACGTTTTGAAGGCAAACTGTCTGACAACTTTGCAGAGCCTGAACTTTACAACGAATTTGTTTCTGCTGCTGACCGTATCGCTGAGCTTTACGAAACGCGTGAGTTTGGCCGTGCAATCCGTGAAATCACGGCATTGGCAGACAAAGCTAACCAATACGTTGATGAAAAAGCACCGTGGGTTGTAGCAAAAGAAGAAGGCAAAGATCAGGAACTACAAGACATCTGTTCTGTCGGTATCAACCTATTCCGCGTACTGATGACTTACCTGAAACCAGTAATGCCATCGCTAGCTGCGCGTACTGAAGCGTTTCTAAACCAAGAGCTAACTTGGGAAAACATCGCTGCTCCACTAACAGGCCACGAGATCACTAAGTTCAAAGCACTGTTCAACCGTATCGATCCGAAGAATGTTGAAGCGATGATCGAAGCGTCTAAAGAAGATGCGGCGGCAGAAATGGCGGCGAAAGAGAAAGCTGAAGCGGAAAAGAACAAGGCTAGCCAAACCGAGCTAGACAAAGAACCAATCGCTGAAGAGATTGAGTTCGATGCTTTTGCTGCAGTAGATATGCGTATCGCTCGTATCATCTCTTGTGAAGAAGTACCAAAAGCCAACAAACTGCTTAAGTTCCAATTGGACATCGGTGGTGAAACTCGTCAGGTATTCTCTGGCATCAAGTCAGCTTACAAACCTGAAGAGCTAGAAGGCAAGCTAACGGTAATGGTAGCAAACCTAAAACCTCGTAAGATGAAGTTTGGTATGTCTGAAGGTATGATCCTAGCGGCAGGCCCTGGTGGTAGCGACCTGTGGATCCTTGAGCCACACGAAGGCGCTCAACCTGGCATGCGCGTAATGTAAGTTGTAGCTTTACGATCAAATTTAAAAAGTCCTCGCCAGTTCAGCGGGGACTTTTTTTGACTGAATTCACACTCTTGGGGAATTTGTGCACCAAACTTGTACAGCACCTCTCCCATCACAATCCTAAATTACTGTTTTAATAGAATTTAATTAGTGGCATCAAAACTGCAATCTTTCTTGTTAGGTCCAAACACTAACAAGGAGTTGGTTATGTTTGTTTTGATTTCCACACTATTGTCCATCGCTATTTTAGCTGGAATATATCACTTATCTTCTAAACGAGAGCAGCAACATGCGCGCAAATATCAGCTGTTAACATTGTTGCGAGATGTTGTTCACCTTCTGAGACACCACCGAGCTGCTACTCACTACTCGCTTCAATTCCAACAAAACGATCAACAAAAATTGGACGCTCTTCATGATGCTCTGACTAACAAGCTGCATCTTTTAGTCGAAACATCACGGTTTGAAAACAAACCCATGTATCGCGTATTACAGATTAAAGTAGGGAAACTACTTGAACAATGGAATGACCATAGTGTTGCAAGAAACCAGATGGAGCATGGTAAGTTAATTCGTCATTGCTTGTTTTTGATGGATGAAGTAACCATCGCATGGCTAGCGGTTGAGCAAAGAGATGACTTGCATAATGAGTATCACATGAACTGGCAAAACATCATGGATAGCTTGGAGACCCTGACTCAGTTACGAATCAGCATTCAAGATTTAGGAGAACAAGGCGGAAATGAGCGTTTCAAAAACTATGCATCGGTCATGATGCGTAAGCTAAACCAACTAGCGGTTATCGCTCCACTTAGCATTACCTCTCCTGCTTCCACGCGCTCAATACAGACGCTAAATGAATACGTGACAGGGAGTCATGTCGACTTAACAGAAGCAGAGCTTTATGGCGTCACATCGGACTTGTCATTGACCATCTTCAATACTTACGACCATGTCCTTTCAGATGTCGTAGAGTCATTATATCTACCGTTACCCAGACTCTCACTAGCAGGATAAACGTTCCATACCTTATTATTGGTGCTTGGTTCGTCGCCGACTTATAAATAAAAACAAAAAAACCGCAGGCCTAAGGCACTGCGGTTTTCGTTTATCCAACTTGTCAGCGCTTAGCTGTCGTCTTCCGTGAAGTTCGTTGGTAATTGCTTTTTCATTTCGTTCCAGATCAACGCACTTTCCATACCATAATGACGAATCACTACTGGTAGTTGCTCACGCTGGCCACTTTCACAAGTTTCGAGCAATTGATGGTAAAACTTCAGAGCTAGCTCACGAGAAGCTGGATTTGAGAAGTAGTAGCTACCGACACGATCGTAGAGCTTCTTCAAACCATTAAAGATCAAACCGTAAATTTGATTTCCTGAATGGAATGCTAGGCGCTGGAAAAGCATATAATCGTAAAAGTTGAACGTTTTAGCAATCAAGATTTCTTGACGCTTCGCTTCATCTTTCTCGTTATCTTCTTTCACATTCTGCAGAACTTTTTCAGCATACGGCGAAGAAGCGATGAATTCGTCCCAGGAAGCCGCATTCATTAAAGCTTCACAAGATTCGATTACGTTCTTAATTGTACGCTCAGAGCTCTCTTTGTTCGCTTTAAATGCATAGCGCATAAAGATAGGACTGATGTTGGTACGTGCCGCAAGCAGATCTTCTACAATGTTTGTCGCATTATCAACGTCTAGCGTCATTAAAGTATCCAAAATATGCAGGCCAGAGGTCTCCATAAATTGGTTAACTTTCGTAGGTTTGCCGTGCTGGATAGTTAACCATCCGTCACGGGCTAGTCGTTGAAGAACCTCTCTTAAAGTCGTTCGAGTAACACCAATCAGTTCGGACAGCTCGCGCTCAGCAGGTAAAATTGAGCCTGGAGGAAAACGGCCGTTCCAAATGCTCTCGATAATATATTTTTCTGCGAATCCCGCAGGGCTTTTCGCCTTTATGACCATTCTACTTTTTATCCAATATTGATTTCTGAGGGTCGATACTACTCATCATACCACTACTTAGCGGTTTGAGAAAATTTACGATCAATAGTGGAAATGACTCCATAACATAGAGTTAATACTCTATATGTTGTGTCAATTTAAGAGGCTCTAACATGCGAGCGAAAGCAGTAAAATATGAATTTTCATTTAATTAAACAGCTCACAAATCTCGGAGAAATAAAGACAACCGTGTCACATTTTTATATTCAAAATATGAAAAATTACTTTGTATATCACAGTTAATATTCTTTCTTAATTTGCCTTTTCTCGTCACTGACCGTCATTTAAAATCCAAGAGGATTTTTTTAAGACTTTCATGGTATAGTAACGCCGTTTTGATCGCGTTATTACATTTAAAAAGTCATTTTAGTCGGTAGCATCACGTTTTGTTATTGACTAATAAATGCCTGAGTGTAGAGTTTGCGGTCGAAAGTGAGCGGTGCTTGAGTTCAGGGGAAGTAACTTGGCAAGACTACAATAAACAAAGGATTGTTGTTTTACTAAGTTATTGTTTTTAAAGACTAGTTAATAAGTCTAACAAACAGATACTTAAGCACTATTGTAGTGTCTATTCATAATTTTGTTATAAAGAGAATTATCATGCCGATATCGCTCGGAAACGCTTTTATCAAGAACTTCCTTGGTAAAGCGCCTGATTGGTACAAAGTTGCCATTATAGCCTTCTTAATAATTAACCCGATTGTATTCTTCCTAATAAACCCATTTGTAGCTGGATGGTTGTTGGTCGCTGAATTTATTTTCACGCTAGCAATGGCATTAAAATGCTACCCATTACAACCTGGCGGTTTACTTGCTATTGAAGCCATTGCTATCGGCATGACTAGCCCTGCGCAAGTTAAGCACGAATTAGTAGCAAATATCGAAGTACTGCTACTTCTGGTGTTTATGGTTGCGGGCATCTACTTCATGAAGCAGCTATTGCTGTTCATTTTTACCAAAATTTTACTTGGCATTCGCTCTAAAACCCTACTATCACTCGCGTTCTGCTTTGCTGCGGCATTTTTGTCTGCATTTTTGGATGCCTTGACGGTTATCGCCGTTGTTATCAGCGTGGCGATCGGCTTTTACTCTATCTATCACAAAGTAGCGTCTGGTAACCCTATCGGTGACCATGACCATACACAAGATGACACGATCACTGAACTAACGCGTGATGACTTAGAAAACTATCGTGCCTTTTTGCGCTCTTTGTTGATGCATGCTGGTGTAGGTACTGCCTTAGGTGGCGTAACCACGATGGTTGGTGAACCTCAAAACTTAATTATTGCAGACCAAGCGGGTTGGTTATTTGGTGAATTCCTAATCCGTATGTCTCCAGTGACACTACCTGTATTTTTCTGTGGTCTCATCACTTGTGCTTTAGTTGAAAAGCTTAAAGTGTTTGGCTACGGCGCGAAGCTTCCTAATAACGTTCGTCAGATCCTCGTCGATTTTGACCGTGAAGAGCGTAAAACGCGAACAAATCAAGATGTCGCAAAACTCTGGGTTCAAGGTCTTATTGCGGTTTGGTTGATCGTTGCACTCGCTTTGCACTTAGCTGCTGTCGGCTTAATTGGCCTTTCTGTGATCATTTTAGCGACCGCATTTACTGGTGTCATTGAAGAGCACTCCATGGGGAAAGCGTTTGAAGAGGCCCTGCCCTTCACTGCACTGCTTGCAGTATTTTTCTCGATCGTTGCTGTAATCATTGACCAAGAGCTGTTTAAACCAGTCATCGATGCGGTGCTTGCCGTTGAAGATAAAGGTACTCAGCTAGCTCTGTTCTATGTGGCGAATGGCTTATTATCTATGGTGTCGGATAACGTGTTCGTTGGTACGGTTTACATCAATGAAGTAAAAACTGCACTCATTGAGGGCCTCATTACTCGTGATCAGTTCGACTTACTGGCGGTGGCAATCAATACTGGTACTAACCTGCCTTCTGTTGCAACGCCAAACGGTCAAGCGGCATTCCTATTCTTACTCACATCGGCTCTCGCTCCATTAATTCGTCTGTCTTACGGTCGAATGGTTATCATGGCGCTGCCTTACACCGTCGTTCTTGCGATTGTCGGTCTGATGGGAATCATGTTCTTCCTAGAGCCTGCAACAGCTTCTTTCTACGAAGCTGGTTGGATTTTACCTCATAGTGGTGATCTGACTCCCGTAGTATCCGGTGGTCACTAAAATTTGAGTTGATTAGGAAACTTATCCACGATAAAAAGCTCTGAGTATTCAGAGCTTTTTCTATTTCAGACAGGAACAAAAACGTGACTATTTTAAATTCACTTAACCAGTTTTCAAAGGGACGTTTATCGTGGCTACTGCTTCTGCTATTCGTCGTTTTCTTTGAAGCATGTGCCCTCTATTTTCAGCACGTCATGATGCTTGCACCATGTGTCATGTGTATTTATGAAAGAGTCGCGATGATGGGAGTGGGCGTCGCTGCAATGGTTGGTATATTGGCACCCAAGAACCCAATTTTCCGCTGGCTAGGTTTGATAGGCTGGGGATTAAGTGCTTACAAGGGTTTGTTACTTGCGATGCAGCACGTTGACTACCAGTTTAATCCATCACCATTCGCGACTTGCGATTTATTCGTCACATTCCCTAGCTGGGCTCCGCTCAATCAGTGGGTTCCTTGGATGTTTGAAGCATATGGTGATTGCTCTAAGGTTGTATGGCAGTTCCTTGATTTATCAATGCCACAATGGTTAGTCGTAATTTTTGCAGGCAATTTAATCGCTTTGGCATTAATTGTAATTGCACAATTCTTCCCTGCAAAACGCGTTAATCCAATTCGTTAATCCTACTGACGCGTAAAAATTAACAAAAAGCCGACCATCTGGTCGGCTTTTTGTTAAGTGGATAGCGCGGCGATTCGACTTAGCCGCGTTATTGACCACAGCACTGCTTGAATTTTTTTCCGCTCTCACAAGGACAGAGATCATTGCGCCCGATACCTTTGAATGGGTTTAGGCTTTGAGCTTTATTGCCTACCATCAACTCATCCGCGCCCAGCGCGACTTCACCGACCATTAAATCAAGCTGGTCGACTAAATCTGTCAGGGCCGGTGGCGTTTCAATACCTGCGTCGCGCATCTGTTGCTGCGTTGCTGGCTCATCGATCGCCAGCATCAAAGTGGTCAGTAATGCTTGCAGCATACGCTGTAATCCATCATTGAGCTCAACGTCTTGCCACTGTTCTTCAATCATTGGCCAAACAGACATAAAGCCTTCGGCAAAATCAGCAAGTTGTTCAGGTTCTTTGCCTGTTAGCTCTAGCACGGAATATTCGTTTCGTTGAATTCGGTTATGCTGCTTGTGAATTTGCTCTTCCACAGCTGGTTGAATCGCTTTGAATCCCTCACCTAATAGCGGCTCTAACCACTTTTCAGGAGCGAGTGGTTTTGTCGTCAGATTCGCAGCTAACACTGCGCCTTCGATAAATAGGCAAGATTCATCGACGTGAACTTCACCTTTTTCAATCAATGTGTATTGCATGACATCTGGTTTCCCATAAATTTGGCGGCATTATACCTCAGAGCTCAAAAGCACGTAACCTAACGTTGTGTGTTTGACTACATTGGGCGCTTCGACTCTTTTAATGACAAACTTAACTTACATCGCTACAATCGCCCTCCTTTTTACCACCAAACTGTATTAGGCAAGCTATGCGAGTTGTACTAGGCCCAATGGAAGGCGTTTTAGATCATTTGATGCGCCAAATCCTGACCGAGATAAACGACTATGACCTGTGTGTTACGGAGTTTGTTCGCGTAATCGACCAGCTATTACCCGATCATGTGTTTCACCGTTTATGCCCAGAGCTGTTGCAAGGTTCTCAGACTGCATCTGGTGTGCCAGTACATGTGCAATTGTTGGGACAAGAACCGAACTGGATGGCTGAGAACGCAATTAAAGCGGCAAACCTTGGCGCAAGAGGCATTGATATAAACTTTGGTTGCCCAGCCAAAATGGTCAACAAAAGTAAAGGTGGAGCAGCGCTACTCCAACATCCAGAGCTCATTCACCGTGTGGTTAAAGCTTGTCGAGAAGCCGTTCCAGAAGCCATTCCCGTAACTGCAAAAATTCGTCTTGGCTGGGAGAACCCTGAAGATTGCTTTGAAATTGTCGATGCCATTCAGTCTGCTGGCGCAAATGAATTGACCGTACACGCACGTACTAAACAAGGTGGTTATAAAGCTTCTGAGATAAAATGGGATTACATCAACCAAATTCGCGAACGTTTTGATATCCCACTGATAGCGAATGGTGAAATTTGGAATTATGAAGACGGTCAACGTTGCATTGAAACGACTGGCGTTAACTCTTTGATGGTGTGCCGAGGCGCTTTCAATATCCCTAACTTAGGCAATATGGTGAAACATAACCACCAGCCAATGTCATGGCCCGAGGTGGTTGAGTTGCTCATCTATTACTCCAAGTTCGAGATGAAAGGCGATAAAGGCTTGTATTACCCAAACCGCGTAAAACAATGGTTCTCTTACTTACGTCAGGCTTATCCTGAAGCAAAAGACCTATTTAGAGAAATCAGAACGTTCAACAAAGCCGCACCAATTGTTGAGCATATTCAACGCTACCGCGATGACTTAAACTCTCAGGTTGCATAATTCCCGAACACAAAAAGGACGAATATCTCGTCCTTTTTAGTACCTAAATCCTAGTAACAAATCTTATTTTTTCCGGTACTTTTGGCTTGATATAACTTTTCATCCGCCGCTTTAAACAACTCATCAAAGTTTTCTACTCGGCTCTCTTTACTAAACACCACACCGCCAGAGATCGTAAAGCCTTCTTTCGTTACGCGTATCGAGCGCTCATCTATGGCTTTTTTTACTCTGTTTAAAATGAGTTTAATGCCTTCTGAATCTTCGTCATAAATAGCTAAAACGAACTCTTCGCCACCAAACCTTGAGGCAACATCGGTATGGCGAATATTTTCACGTATACATTTTGCAACAAGCTGAATTGCAGAATCACCGACATCATGACCATAGGTGTCGTTGATCTTCTTGAAGTTATCAATATCGAACACTGCCAAAGCAACCTGTTTTTTTGTCATCTTATTACGCCACACGGTTTGCATACCTCGACGATTCAATAAGCTGGTCATTGGGTCTCTTGCTGCCAGTTCTTTAAAGTAACGTCGCTCGCTATGCATATTCACATAGAACAAGACGACGGTACTCAGCACGTAAATAAATAGTGCGACAATAAGGCTGTATTTTTCAAAAACCGCTAGGTTCTTAGCTTCATCCCAAAGGTTGTACTCGTAGTACATGCTGTGATTCGCACTCAATCGCTCTAATTCGACTGGTTTGATTCGTGTACTGTTTGAAGGAATGGATTGTAAATTGGAAACCAAATGAAACTGACCAACAAGACCTAGCGACGAAGCCATGAGCGTATTGATGTCAAAATCAATAGACAAAACACCTTGATGTTCTCCTTTCTCATAGACGGGTACCGTCATACTAATGACTTGACCTTCCATCGAGTCCAACACAGGCCCTGGTCCAGCCAAGGTAATGTTCACTTTATCTTGCGCGGTTTTTTGCCCAAAAGGTCGGGCTTTTAGCGTTGACAAAAGCTCTCTAGTGAAATTTTTTGCGTAGGTATCGGGTGAGGAGATAACGTAACCGCGCTTGTCAATGTAATGGATTCCAACAATGTGCGATTCAATATCGTGCAGAAATGACAATGACGGCGCAAAACCCGCCTTTTGTTCAGCTAACTGGTTAATCGTTGAACCTTGCTGACATAAGCTTTCATCCCCTACGATCATATAATCAAGGTCAACCGCAGGTAACCCCTCACTATAAACACTTTCGAGTAATAACACATCTATAGGCCAAAGATAACAAAGCCCTTCTTTGACTAAAGAATTATGTTCTTCAAACAGTGGGTTAGCGTAATTGGTATAGTTGGTGAAGCTGTAATCTAAAGCCGTGAGTACTTTAATACCGCGAGACATTGCACGCTCGATACGCGAATACTCAGAATCGATATAGCGGTTAACCGCATCATAGTAATTTTTCGTTGTCACGAGTAAAACCACTACAAATAACGCCATAGGAAAAAAGATGACAAATGAGAGGCTAAATCGCCTTTGGTTTACCATTGAGTACCATGCATATGAAAGGTCAATAGTCTCTTATGACTGCTATTAAATTGATACTCGTTATCTGGTGACGCATGCAATGCAGCACCAGATAACAAGAGACCAAACAAATGTGTGCGCGCTGTTTGAGACCGTTTATATATTAAAGGAGTTTAATCAATATAGAGTGTGGTGTCACTTTAGTCGCCATAATTTGCAGCTCTGTGCCGACATATTGACAGAGATATGACCTTTATAATCAACCTGTTCTGTGTCATCTAACAACGATATAACTTGGCTAACCTCCAAGCCCAGTTGCCACATAGGTAAATCGATTGAACATTCATTACCACTGAGATTAATCATAACAACGACTGCTTCACGACCCAGTACACGTGCGTACGCCAACTGGTTGTTAGTGCAATGCAGCCATTGAATACAGCCCGACTGTAAAGGCTTACATTGTTTACGTATCTTGATCCATTGTTGGTAAAGCGATAGCCATTGTGAACTTTCGATTTCATTCCAAGGAAAACAACGACGATTATCCGGGTCTAGACCTCCTTCTAGACCGACTTCACTCCCGTAGTAAATACAAGGCGTGCCAACGTAAGTCATAAGCATTGCTAGCGCGATGTTCATTTTACGCTTATCACCATCAACCAGTGTGATAAACCGAGCAGTATCGTGACTATCGAGTTGATTCAGCTGCGATAGCTGATTCGAAAATGGGATTTTTGCTCTGGCTTCGTCCAACCATACTTTAAACTCCAAACCATCAATGTTGATTGGATCGTACATAATGTCTTGTCGTGCGATAAAAGCTCGGACTGGATGAGCAAAACCGTAGTAGTTCATCGCCCCATCCTCTTGATCACCTTGCAACCACTGCGTTGCTTCAAAAAAGTGCTCACCTAACACATAAGCATTCGGGTTTACTGACTTAGTTGCATGACGAAACGCTGCCACATAATGAGCATTGTTTTTCGCGCCTTCCCCTTCGCCAAGCATATGGATTACATCAAACCGCCAGCCATCAACCAAGTACGGTGGCTTCAGCCAATACTTGATGACAGACTCTTCACTTTGGTAGATGTAGTCGCGCACCTGTTCATTTTCAAAGTTCAGAACCGGTAAGTTACCAATGCCTTTCCAACCCATGTAGTGATTGGTTTCGCCTTCGAAAAAGTAGTAATCACGGAACTTTGACTGCGGATTGCCATACGCTCCTTCTCCTTTTTGTTCGATATCAAACCAAGGATGATGCACTGACGTGTGGTTAAACACCGCGTCTAAGACAATCTTCATATTCTTACCACGGATTTTCTCACACAGTTCAGCAAACTGATCATTGGTGCCGAACATAGGGTCAACAGTGAAGTAATCAGTGGTGTCGTATTTATGATTACTTGGTGAAGAAAAGATCGGATTAAAATAAAGCGCAGTAACGCCGAGCTGTTCAAGATAGTCCAACTTTTGCTCCACACCTTTGAGGTCGCCGCCAAAGAATTCACGCGCCCCGGTATTTTGGTGAGAGCCTACCGCGTCTCCCCACGGCTTGACGATCGATGCAGAATCATACTGAGCATAAGCGTGGCGAATATCAGACTCACTTTTACTAGCAGAAAAACGGTCAGGAAAGATTTGATAGAAAACTTGCTCTTGGACCCAGCTTGGTGGTTGATGCTCTACATTCAACTTAAAGTGGAACTCTTTGGGTGGAATACGCTTTTGTACGCCTCGTGCATCGAGCCAGTATTGTTGTCCGTCTTTGAGGAGCTTAAACACATAATGTGTGACATCTCGATCTTGATTTGGTCGAAACGATGCCTCCCATAGTAATAATTCACCAGCCGTTCCTACTTGAGCCATGTCGACCAGATATTCTTCATTGTCCGGCTCAATACGCACATAGACGGAATCAAAATCCAATGTCTCGGTTTTCAGTCTGACTGTAACTTGCTCGTCATTAAAAGCTAAACCATCAATAGTTTGACTATGAAAAATAAATGGCAGGTTCATTATGGGCACTCCTCGTCATCGGATATGCCACTATGTTATTGAAGAATTAGAGACAAGAAATCCTCCCTGCGAGTTGACATATCAGCCAATTTTCTCAAGGAGGATCACACTTAGTAGGCGTAGTGACTTGTCGGATACCGCTTAGTTCAACAAAAGACTGTCATCTGCCAGCTCTTCACCACGCACTTTAGAGAACATATCCAGCAAGTCTGGTACTTGCATGTTAGCACGCTGCTCTCCAGCCACATCAAGCACAATTTCACCTTGGTGAAGCATTACGGTCCTATCGCCACATGCTAATGCGTCTTTCATCGAATGCGTCACCATCATCACGGTTAAGTCGAACTCATCGACAATACGTTTAGTTAAGTCGATAACAAACGCCGCCATACGAGGATCAAGCGCAGCCGTGTGTTCATCAAGCAATAACAACTTACTCTCCGATAACGTCGCCATCACAAGGCTAACGGCTTGTCGTTGCCCACCAGACAGCAACCCAATGCTATCGCCCAAGCGGTCTTCTAAACCAAGACCAAGGATGCTAATTCTCTCTTGGAACAGCTTGCGACGTTTAGTAGAGAGCGCCAACCCCCAGCTGCGTTTTTTACCACGCATGTGCGCTAGAGCCATGTTCTCTTCTATCGTCAGTTCACCACAAGTCCCGGCCAATGGATCTTGAAACACTCGGGCACATTGCGTCGCACGTTGGGCTACCGTCTGCTTGGTGACGTCTTTGCCATCAATGATCACCTGACCACCTATCATCGGCGTCTCACCTGTCACCGCACCAAGCAACGTCGATTTTCCTGCGCCATTAGAACCAATCACGGTAAGAAATTGATGCTCTGGAACCTCTAAAGAGACGCCTTTCAATGCACGATTTTCCAAAATCGTCCCTGGGTTGAACGTGACCTGAATGTTATTTAGTTCGATCATAATGCCTCCCCAGAACCATTTTTTGATGCCGCTTGTTTAGCATCAGTAACGCGTTGTTTCGCTCTCATGCTCTGTTTTAGCTTTGGCGCAATAAGCGCCACGGCCACCAATACTGCGGTAACCAGGTTGAGGTCTGAAGCTTGTAAACCAAACATGCCAGAACTCAAAGCGAAAGCCACTGCAAGACGATAAAGTACCGAACCGATGATGACCGCAAATACCGCAACCCAAATCTTGCGCCCGGGAATGAGGGTCTGGCCCAAAATCACAGCAGCCAAACCAACGACAATGGTGCCCACGCCAGAGGTCACATCCGCAAAGCTGTTCGTTTGTGCAAACAACGCGCCTGCGAATCCCACAAACCCGTTGGATAAAGCCAAGCCAAAGTAGGTATAAAAGCCAGTGCTAGCCCCTTGCGCAGAAACCATACGCGCATTCACACCCGTGGCTCGTAAACCAAGACCAAAGTCGCTGTTCAGCAGGCGAATGACAAAGAAAGCGGACAGAAGAACTAAGACCCCAACAACCAGAGGGCGAATAAACATCGCATCGCCCAATGCTTCAAACGGAGTGAGAATAGTATCCTCTCCAAGCAACGCCATATTAGGTTTGCCCATAATACGAATATTAATTGAAAATGCAGCGATCATGGTAAGAATGGAAGCTAACAGGTGTAAAATACCACACCGAACAGCCAGAAAAGCGGTTACCCACCCCGTCATACTACCAGCTATCATCGCCATTATTGTCGCAAACCAAGGATTAATACCTGCGACAATCGCCGTTGCAGCCACCGCAGCTCCCATTGGAAAGCTGCCATCCACACTCAAATCGGGGAAATCTAGAACACGGAACGTAAGATACACACCCAGAGCGACTAGGCCATAAATCAAGCCAATTTCGAGTGCGCCAAAAAAAGCAAATGCAGACATAACTGCTCCTTTCTGCATACTCAGGCTGGCTAATACCAACCTGAACGTAAGACTTCTAACGTATACTCCCCTTCTTCTCTAGCAGAATGCTCTACACGAGAAATCCGGCGAGTATCAATTTTGGGGCAAGCCTCTATCAACCAACGTGACAGGCTTAACCCCAAAAAGCGTTACTTATTGCATGCTTGTCGCACGTTCAATCACAGAACTTGGCAGCTTGATACCGAGCTTAGATGCTGCGCTTTCATTAATTACAAGGTCAGAGCCCGTCGCGACTTTTACATCCAGCTTGCCTGGTTCTTGACCATCAAGAATCGCCGCAACGTAATCCGCGGTTTGTACACCAACCTGGTAGTAGTCAAAACCTAAGCCTGCAATCGCACCTTTTTCGACATATGACGTCGCGCCACCAAATACAGGTTTCTTCGCTTGATTCGCTGCCACAATCATCCCTTCAATCGCACTTGCAACTGTATTGTCTGTTGGGGCGTAAAGAATGTCTGATTTCGCTGCAATCGCTTGAGTCGCAGACTGAACATCAGCACTTTTTAGTGCGGTCGCTTCAACCACTTGTATGCCTTTTGCTTTTGCGCTTTCTTTTAGTAATTCAACTAAAGTCACGGCATTAGCTTCACCGGGATTAAATACAACCCCGATGCTTTTCACCTGAGGAAGAATTTCTTGGATGAGATCGACATGCTGAGCAACGGGTGAAAGATCAGACAGGCCAGTTACGTTTTTGCCTGGTTGTTCCATCGACTTAACCAATTTCGCACCAACCGGATCTGTTACCGCAGTAAAGACAACAGGAATAGAGCGAGTAGCCGACACCAAGGCTTGTGCCGAAGGTGTCGCGATGCCAACTAACACATCAGGATTTTCGCCGACGTACTGACGGGCAATTTGCACCGCAATCGCTGGATTACCCTGTGCGGTCTTATAATCAAATTCTAGATTTTTGCCTTCTTCGTAGCCTTTCGCTTTCAAACCATCAAGTAACCCTTGGCGCGTCGCGTCTAACGCCGGGTGTTCGACAATCTGTGAAACTGCGACAGTTGCAGTGGCGGCCAGTACATTGGTAGAAGAGAAAATAGCAGTAGCTGATAGAACGGCAGTGGCTAATAAACGTTTCGTTTTCATCATAACTCCTTGATGTGACTTCGTCCTTGTTTCACGAGCTTTCAATATGTGTATCGACTCGTGAATTCAAATGTTTGAAGGCGGTATTGTTGTGTTCATATAACTGTGCACTTCTTGCGCATCTTGTTTTTATTATTACTACTAAGTCTTAGTAAAGAAAAGAAAGATTTAACACTAAAGCAACATTTGTGATCGGGGGGACTTCTTCATCCGGAAAGAATCTTTGGTAAACAAAGCTTCGCTCGCTTCATCAACGACCGTCAAAGTAGGTAATAGAGGCAGGATCAAAAATGGAGCGGCCAGTGCACACTCCATTTCAAACAATTTAAATTAGAACCAACGCTCTAATGACGATTTATCGAGCTGGCGAAACGCTCGGTTCAGTATTATCGCAAGCTCTTTGTAACGAGGGCGAGCTTTGACAGGCTCTAATGCAAAACCTGTTTCCACAATTTTTTGATGCAACTCCCGATACCAAGAGGCCAAAGAAGGCGGCAATTTCGTGTTGGATCGAGCACCAAGCCACCAAATGCCTTGAAGTGGCAAGCTAATCGCAAACAAGGCGACAACAATGGATTGAGGTAACGCGTGGTAATTGTTGAATGCCATTTGAGTGAGTACGCTGATCGCAGCAACGGCCGGCATGACTTTAATGCCAAAGCGAGTCGCCTTAATGATACGCTGTTCCGGAAATATGGCGCTTAGCTCTTTACGAACCGGCCAGATCTCCATGTAATTCTGGCCATCTTTCAGGCTATGGATCAATCCGACTTTATTACTCATACCGCTCTCTCACTAAAAAATAGTTGAACATTTCAACTGAAGGTACAAAAAATTGATGAAAGTTAATATTCTTTCAAATTTTTTTTGTTATCATTGCTTATTATCGCTATCCTTTGCAGACCCTCAATCTCATTGTTGCTGTTATTTACAATTTAAGCAACTCCGAGATATCTATCTGCACGGATCGCATCATAGTGATGGAAGGGTTCATCACTATTTCTTTATATGGAATTAGAACAATTTTTGACCAGGATTAGTACGCAGCCTTCTGGGTATCGGCTATTCTTGTGATTAATTTTTCATTCTTTAACTGATTTTTTATCAGACGAATAACAGGTAGTCATACATGTCTAAGCTAGTTTTAGTTTTAAACTGCGGTAGTTCTTCTCTTAAATTTGCCGTTGTTGATGCCGAGAACGGCGACGAGCACTTGTCAGGTCTTGCTGAGTGTCTTCACCTTCCTGAAGCTCGCATCAAGTGGAAACTTGATGGCAAGCACGAAGCTCAACTAGGCAATGGTGCAGCTCACGAAGAAGCACTAGCGTTTATGGTAGAAACTATTCTTGCTTCTAAGCCAGAGCTTAAAGCTAACCTAGGCGCAATCGGTCACCGTATCGTTCACGGCGGCGAGCAGTTCACTCAATCTGCACTAATTACTGATGAAGTTCTAAAAGGTATTCAAGACGCTGCAACATTTGCACCTCTTCATAACCCTGCTCACATCATCGGTATCGAAGCGGCTAAGAAAAACTTCCCAGAGCTGAAAAACGTTGCTGTATTTGACACTGCGTTCCACCAAACTATGCCTGAAGAGTCTTACCTATATGCTCTTCCATACAACCTATACAAAGAACACGGTATCCGTCGTTACGGCATGCACGGTACTTCTCACTTGTTCATCACTCGTGAAGTTGCAGGCCTACTAAACAAACCAGTTGAAGAAGTAAACATCATCAACTGTCACCTAGGTAACGGCGCATCTGTATGTGCGATCAAGAACGGTCAATCTGTAGACACTTCTATGGGTCTTACTCCACTTGAAGGTCTGGTAATGGGTACTCGCTGTGGCGACATCGACCCTGCTATCGTCTTCCACCTACACGACGCTCTAGGTTACTCTGTTGATCAAATCAACACGATGCTAACTAAAGAGTCTGGTCTTCAAGGTCTAACTGAAGTGACTTCTGACTGTCGTTTCGTTGAAGACAACTACGGTCAAAAAGAAGAAGCAACACGCGCAATGGACGTGTTCTGCCACCGTCTAGCTAAATACGTTGCTGGCTACACTGCTTCAATGGAAGGCCGTCTAGACGCAATCACTTTCACTGGCGGTATCGGCGAGAACTCTGGCCCTATCCGTGAAATGGTTCTAAACCGTCTTGGCATCTTCGGTATCGAAGTAGATAGCGAAGCTAACCTTAAAGCTCGCTTCGGCGGCGAAGGCGTTATCACGACTGAAAACAGCCGTATCCCTGCAATGGTTATCTCTACTAACGAAGAGCTAGTCATCGCTGAAGACACTGCTCGCCTGACAGGTCTTTAATTGAATTCCTGGCTAGCCACTCGGCTAGCCAGATTTTCATTCAAACGAATTTCTTAGGGGCTCAACTCCTATTCTTCGAGCTTCATGGAATAAGAGTTGAGCTTTTATCCCCCAAATAGCTAAAGGTACTCTACGAATGTCTCGTACTATTATGCTTATCCCTACTAGCGCAGGCGTTGGCCTAACAAGCGTTAGCATGGGTGTTCTTCGCGCTATGGAGCGTAAAGGCGTTAAAGTTTCTTTCTACAAGCCAATCTGTCAGCCACGTTCAGGTGGTGATCAACCAGATCTGACTTCAACTATCGTTGGTCGTAACAGCGATATGAAGATCGGTGAACCAATGGCGATGTCTGTTGCTGAAAGCCTAATCGGTAACGACAACATGGACGAGCTGCTAGAAACCGTTGTTGAACGTTACAACCAAATCAACAAAGACGCAGACGTTACGCTAATCGAAGGTCTTGTACCTACTCGTAAGCACCCATTTGCAAACCAAGTAAACGCGGAAATCGCGGCAACACTTGGTGCAGAAATCGTGCTAGTTGCGACTCCAGGTACTGATAACCCTGCGCAACTGAAAGAGCGTATCGAAGTAGCATGTTCTAACTTCGGCGGCACTAAAAACAAAAACATCTCAGGTGTTATCATCAACAAGCTAAACGCTCCTGTTGACGAAGCTGGCCGTACTCGCCCTGACCTATCTGAAATCTTTGACGATGCAGACAGCGCGAAACAAAACGAATTGAAAGTGATGGAAATTTTCAACACTTCTCCAATTCGTGTACTAGGTTGTGTGCCATGGAGCATTGATCTGATTGCGACTCGTGCAATCGACATGGCTAAACACCTGAAAGCAGATATCATCAACGAAGGTGACATCAACACTCGTCGCATCAAGAGCATCACTTTCTGTGCACGTTCTCTGCCAAACATGATTGAGCACTTCAAACCGGGTTCTCTACTTGTTACTTCTGCAGACCGTCCTGATGTTATCGTTGCTGCTTCTCTTGCTGCAATGAACGGTGTGGATATTGGTGCTGTACTGCTAACTGGCGGTTACGATATCCCTAGCGAAATCGAAGGCCTATGTAAACCAGCATTCGACACTGGTCTACCTATCTTCAAAGCACAAGGTAACACTTGGCAAACGTCTCTAAACCTACAGAGCTTCAGCATCGAAGTACCTGCAGACGATAAAGAGCGTATCGAGTTCATCAACGAACACGTTGCTGGCCACATCGACGGTAACTGGATCGAGTCTATGACTGAAGGCACTCAGAAGTCTCGTCGTCTAAGCCCACCAGCGTTCCGTTACCAGCTAACTGAACTTGCTCGTAAAGCAGGTAAGCGTATCGTTCTTCCAGAAGGTGACGAACCACGCACAGTTAAAGCAGCGGCAATCTGTGCTGAACGCGGCATTGCAGACTGTGTACTTCTAGGTAACCCAGATGAAATCCGTCGCGTAGCGGCTCAACAAGGCGTTGAGCTAGGTACTGGTGTAACCATCATCGATGCAGATGCTGTTCGTGAAAACTACGTTGCTCGCCTAGTTGAGTTGCGCGGTGCGAAAGGCATGACTGAAGTTGTGGCTCGTGAGAAGCTACAAGATTCAGTATTCCTAGGCACAATGATGCTTGAGAACGACGAAGTTGACGGCCTAGTTTCTGGTGCTGTTCACACTACGGCGAACACTATCGTTCCTCCGTTCCAAATCATCAAGACGGCACCAAATGCGTCTATCGTATCTTCAGTATTCTTCATGCTTCTGCCTGATCAAGTACTGGTTTACGGTGACTGTGCAATCAACCCAGATCCAACTGCTGAACAGCTTGCTGAAATCGCTATCCAATCTGCTGACTCTGCAGCAGCATTCGGTATCGACCCTCGCGTTGCTATGATCTCTTACTCTACTGGTGAATCTGGTAAGGGTGCAGACGTTGATAAAGTACGTGAAGCAACAAAACTGGCTCAAGAGAAACGTCCTGATCTTATCATTGACGGTCCTCTACAGTACGACGCTGCTATTATGGAAAACGTTGCTGCTTCTAAGGCACCAAACTCTCCAGTTGCAGGTAAAGCGACAGTATTTGTATTCCCAGACCTAAACACGGGTAACACAACTTACAAAGCGGTACAACGTTCAGCTGACCTAGTATCTATCGGTCCAATGCTGCAAGGTATGCGTAAGCCTGTAAACGACTTATCTCGTGGCGCGCTAGTAGACGACATCGTGTACACCATCGCTCTAACAGCTATCCAAGCAGACCAAGAAGCTAAATAATCGCTTCTGACATCTAGTTGGATATAGATACAAAGCCCTCGATTCGTCGAGGGCTTTTTCTATTGCTGGCCAGAACACTTATTTGTTTTTTGTACCAATCACTGCACAACCTATAATTACTGGTGCACAAAGCTTTTCTCCCTATCGCCCCCCATACCTAATCGACATTGCTCGTGCTTGTTCTTACACCGATTGACCCACTCCCAAAAAATGCATTGGCTCCAAAGCAGCACGGTCCCTGTTCAATTTATCGACATTATTTACGTTTTAGCTAAACTTTTTTGCTAGGAAATACGTAAAAGCTACTGCAATGCACAAACTCATTGACTGCTAAGGAATATATATGAAGGATTTCATCAATACATCACTGATAAAGTTTGGTTTAGCTGCGTTTCTGATTAGTTTTTCTTCATTCAGCTTTTCCGCCCCGAGTATTAAAGGCGTCGATCAAGATATGTCCGGAGGAACGGTGACCGCTGAAATGGCTCATGCTGATGACAATGGGTGGATGGTTGTCCACCGAACAGACGAATCAATGAAGCCTGGTCCTGTTATCGGCTACGCTCCGTTAAAAATGGGAAAGAATGAAAACGTAAATGCAATTTTGATGGAACCAGTAGAATCAGGCGATATGCTGATGTTAATGGTCCACGGAGAGAAAGGTGGCATGAAGACTGGTGTGTTTGAGTATACGCTCGGCGCTAAAGAGGACGGTCCTGTAAAAGTGGACGGAAAGCTAGTGATGGACATCGTACGCGCTAAGTAAGGTGGCGATGAATGAAAAAGTAAACTTCCTACTCCCGGTATTTAGATGACACAAAAGTACTTAACGGCATTGCTAACCGTTAAGTACTTTTTCATTTGCGATGGAAGCAGCAAACTAGCCAATCCTTTCTCTTCCATGAGGAGTATTTAGGTCTAAATCAGGCCCTTTAGGTACAACTTGCGTCGGATTAATCCCAGTGTGGCTGAAGTAGTAGTGGCGTTTAATGTGATAGAAATCCGTCGTGTCTTCGACGCCTTCAACTTGATACAACTCTTTTAAGTAGCCTTGTATATTTTCGTAGTCTGCGATGCGCTGCTTGTTACACTTGAAATGCCCCACATACACCGCATCAAAACGAATAAGAGTCGTAAACAAACGCCAATCCGCCTCAGTAATTGTGTTCCCTGCTAAGTAACGATGCGTCGCTAGGTGAGCATCGATTTTATCTAACGCATTAAACAAAGAATCAAACGCTTCTTCATACGCCTCTTGCGTAGTCGCGAAGCCACAACGATACACTCCGTTGTTGACATTCGGATAAACAAAATCGTTCCACTCATCAATAACGTGTTTTAGATGTTCTGGATAGTAGTCGTCGTGATTCCCTGTTAACGCATTGAACTCCGAGTTAAACATACGAATGATCTCTGACGACTCGTTTGACACAATAGTATTGGTCTTTTTATCCCAAAGTACAGGCACGGTTACGCGGCCCGTGTAATCGGGTTTGGCCTGCGTGTAAATTTGATACATGCGCGTGTGACCAAACAATGGCTCAGGAAGCCCCATTTGCCAACCTTGGCTGAGCATATCAGGGCAAACGACCGTGACATCAATATGTGGTTCTAAACCTTTCAGCTTGCGGAAAATGAGGGTTCGATGTGCCCACGGACAAGCAAGAGAGACATACAAATGGTATCGACCGGACTCTGGTGTAAACTCCGCATCAGGGTCGTTTTTAACCCAGTGACGGAATCCGGCATCTTCGCGCACAAATTTGCCACCATTTGATTTTGTGTCATACCAGACATCTTGCCAAACACCTTCAACCAACTTACCCATGATTGCTCTCCTCTCGTTCTGTTTGTGTCTATATTAGCGTTTCCTATCAAACAGAGAATCATCGAACTTAGGACATCATGTTCAAGAAATTCGAATGTATAAATCAGACACATAAAAAAAGCGCGACCCGATGAAGGTGTCGCGCTTAAGCCCGTCACAGGCTGAATTTATACACTAACGTGTAAACAAGATACCGCGTGAACGTCATTACCTAAAATGGTTGGCTTTGTCTTCGCACACTCTTCGGTTGCTTGTGGGCAACGAGTGCGGAATACACAACCCGACGGTGGGTTGATAGGTGAAGGAAGATCACCCTCTAGCATTTGGATTTTCTTATTGCGCTCAATATCCGGGTCCGGGATCGGAACCGCAGACATCAGCGCACGCGTATATGGGTGCTTAGGATCAGCAAACAGAGCCTCGGCCTCGCCAAGTTCCACGGCATTACCTAAATACATAACTAAAACGCGATCTGAAATGTGTTTAACGACAGACAAGTCATGCGCAATGAATACCAGAGAAAGCCCTAACTCTTTTTGAATCTCTTTAAGTAGGTTAACCACCTGAGCTTGAATAGATACATCAAGCGCCGATACTGGCTCGTCACAAATGATCATCTTAGGCTTAAGGATAAGCGCACGCGCTATCCCGATACGCTGACACTGACCACCCGAGAACTCGTGTGGGTAACGGTTAATCACGTTAGGTAATAGGCCAACTTTCGCCATCATCTCTTTAACGCGATCTTTCACTTCCTGCTTAGACAGTTCTGGATAGAATGTCTCAAGAGGTTCAGCAATGATATCACCAACAGTCATACGCGGATTCAGCGATGCCAATGGGTCTTGGAAAATCATCTGAATTTCTTTACGCGTCTCACGGCGCTGAACGCTTTTCATTTTAGTAAGGTCTTGACCCAACCAAACTACTTGGCCGTCAGTAGCTTCAACCAGACCAATGATGGCACGAGCAAACGTCGATTTACCACAACCTGATTCACCTACTACACCAAGCGTTTCCCCTTCGTATAGTCGAACGTTCACGCCATCTACCGCTTTCAGGCTCGAAGGCTTTGACCACGGCCATGCCGACTTTGAGGCAATGCTGAAGTGAACTTTCAGCTCAGAAATGTCCAGAATTAGTTTTTTGTCTACTGCGTTCATTTGTTCCAAGCCTCCCATTCAGAAAAACATGCACGCTGACGACCATCACCAAATGGTGTCAGAATTGGCGCCTCGCGCTTACAACGATCCATCACACGGTGACAGCGCTCTTGATAAGGGCAGCCCGGCGGTAGACGAAGCAAGTTTGGTGGATTACCAGGAATGGTCGGCAGAATTTCACCCTCAGTATCGAGGCGAGGAATCGCCTTCAGCAGCCCCTCCGCATAAGGATGGCTTGGATTATAGAAAATTTCGTTTACGTTGCCGTACTCCATGGTACGGCCTGCATACATCACCAGCACCTTGTCACACGAACCTGCAACCACACCAAGGTCGTGCGTGATCATGATGATCGCTGTGTTGAACTCAGATTTCAGCTCATTCAACAAGTCCATGATCTGTGCTTGTACCGTCACATCAAGTGCTGTTGTTGGCTCATCGGCAATAAGCAGTTTAGGACGACATAACAACGCCATCGCGATCATTACACGCTGACGCATACCGCCTGAAAACTCATGCGGGTACATCGTGATACGCTTACGCGCTTCAGGGATTTTTACCGCTTCCAGCATGCGTACTGATTCTTCAAATGCTTCCGCTTTGCCCATGCCTTTGTGCAGCATAAGCACTTCCATCAACTGATCACTCACTTTCATGTAAGGGTTCAGTGATGTCATTGGGTCTTGGAAGATCATTGCGATCTGTTCCGCACGCACTTTGTTCAGTTCTTTTTCTGGTAAGTTTAGGATTTCTTTACCTTCAAACTTTGCGCTACCAGAAATAATACCGTTCTTAGCCAAAAGGCCCATGATTGCGAATACGGTTTGAGATTTACCTGATCCCGACTCTCCAACGATACCTAAGGTTTCGCCTTGGTTGAGAGAGAAGTTCAAATCGTTTACTGCGGTTACGATACCATCTTGCGTGGTGAATTCGACGCGCAGATCTTTGACATCTAATAAGCTCATCATTGCTTCCTTAATCTTATCTTTTAATTATCTGTCTTTTGGATCCAGCGCATCGCGCAGGCCGTCACCAACGTAGTTGAAGCAGAATAGCGTCACAACCATGAACACTGCTGGGAATGCCAGCTGCCAGATTGCTACTTCCATTGTCTGTGCACCTTCTTGTAGAAGAGCGCCCCAACTTGTCATTGGTTCCTGAACACCAAGACCAAGGAATGATAGGAATGATTCCGTTAGAATCATACTTGGGATAAGCAGCGTAGAGTATACCGCTACAATACCCAGTACGTTCGGTACGATATGACGAGTAATGATTTTCCAGTTGCTTACACCACACACATGTGCCGCTTCGATAAACTCCTTGCTACGTAGACTAAGAGTCTGACCACGTACGATACGCGCCATATCTAGCCATGCGATAGCACCAATCGCAACGAAGATCAGCATGATGTTACGACCGAAGAATGTTACCAGTACAATCACCAGGAACATAAACGGTACCGCGTATAAAATTTCTAGAATACGCATCATTACGCGGTCAACTTTACCGCCGATGAAACCAGATGCTGCGCCGTAGAGCGTACCAATCAGTACCGCTACAAATGCACCCATAACACCTACCATCAACGAAATACGACCTCCAATTAGCGTACGCACGTATAAATCACGGCCTAAGCTGTCAGTACCAAACCAATGGTCAGCATTCGGTGCAACGTGCATCGCGTACCAGTCAGTATCATCAAATGTGTACGGTGCGATCATTGGCAGGATAATAACCGCCAAGGTCATTAGAACAAGAAGGAATAAGCTCACCATCGCCGCTTTGTTGCGCATGAAACGGATACGAGCATCTTGCCAAAGACTGCGACCTTCAATCTCCAAGTTTTCGGAGAATTTCTCAATCGCTTCTAGGTTTTCTTTTTTCGTTAACATAACCAAACGTCCCTGTTAGTAGCGAATTTTCGGGTCAATCATTGCAAGTAAAATATCTACAATCGCGTTGAATAGAATGAATAGGAAACCAATCAGAATGGTTACCCCCATTACTAGCGAGTAGTCACGGTTAAACGCAGCGTTAACGAATAGTTTACCAATACCAGGCAGACCAAAAATGGTTTCGATAACAACGGAACCGGTGATGATACCTACGAAAGCTGGGCCCATGTAAGAAACAACAGGGAGAAGTGCCGGCTTAAGAGCGTGTTTGATAATGATATAACGGTAACTTAGACCTTTAGCACGTGCCGTACGAATAAAGTTACTGTTTAGGGTTTCGATCATCGAACCACGCGTGATACGAGCAAAGGTAGCAACATACAGTAGCGACATACCAATAACAGGAAGCACTAAATACTGCCAGCTACCATCTTGCCAACCGCCCGCAGGGAAGATATTCCAATGAAGCGAGAATATGTAGATAAGCGCAGGCGCTAATACAAAGGATGGCATTACGACACCAAGCATCGCAGTCGACATAATGGTGTAATCAATCCAAGTATTTTGCTTGAGCGCAGCAATGGTACCGACGGTAACCCCCATTATCAAAGTAAAGATAAAGGCGATGAAGCCCACTTTAGCCGAAACAGGTAAGGCAACCGCGATCAGCTCGTTTACTGAGTAATCAAGGTATTTAAATGACGGTCCGAAATCACCTTGGATAACATTGGTCAAATACGTGGTGTATTGTTCAAATACAGGTTTATCCAAGCCATATTTAGCTTCGATGTTTGCCATTACTTCGGGTGGCAATGGACGCTCTGTCGAGAAAGGGTTTCCCGGTGCAAAGCGCATAAGAAAGAAAGATACGGTGATCAAAACCAACATTGTTGGGATCGCCTCAAATATCCTTTTTGCGATGAATTTAAGCATAAACTCACTCTTTCAGTCTGTGACAGTTAAATTAAAGAAGTCGTCCAATTCTTTTGGACTAAAGATAGGCGCTACATGCAATTTCTCACATGTAGGGCCTCATTTTTATAGTTCTATCGAGTTACGAATTACTCTGTGATGTAGAGATCTTTAGAGTAAATCTTGTCTTCCGCGTTATTTACTGGGAAGCCACCAACTTTCGGTGATAGTAGACGTGATTTCACGTACTGGTAGATAGGTGCGATTGGCATATCTTTTGCCATCAACTTCTCTGCTTCTAGGTAAAGTGCTTGGCGCTCTTCGTCAGAAGTTGAAGCAAATGCTTTGTTCATGATCGCATCGTACTCTTTGCTGTCGTAGTGAATACCACCAGTAGTGTTATTACTCATCATCAGCGTTAGGAAAGATGAAGCTTCGTTGTAGTCGCCACACCAACCTGCACGAGCAACCTCAAAGTTGCCAGAATCTTTGGTAGATAGGTAAGTTTTCCACTCTTGGTTTTCTAGCGTAACGTCTAGACCAAGTGTCTTCTTCCACATTGAACCCAGTGCAACCGCAAGTTTCTTGTGGTTCTCTGATGTATTGTATAGAAGGTTAAATTCAAGAGGGTTGTCTGCGCCGTAACCCGCTTCTTCCAATAGACGCGCAGCTTCTGCGTTACGCTCTTCTTGCGTCATTTTGCCGTATGCAGGAATTTCTGGGTTGAAACCTGCCGTAATTTCAGGTGTTAGGAAGTAAGCTGGCTTTTGACCTTGACCTAAAATCGCATCGGTCACAATGTTACGGTCAATCGCATAAGAAATCGCTTTACGCACACGAACATCATCAAACGGCTTTTTCTTCGTATTGAAGATGTAGTAGTAAGTACATAAGTTACCGGTTACAGACACTTCTTGTGGGTGCTCTTTCTTCAGACGCTTGAAGTGCTCTGTAGGCAGCTCGTTCGTGAAGTCGATTTCACCCGCTAGGAAGCGGTTCATTTCCGCTACTTGGTTCTCGATTGGTAGGAAAGTAACTTGGTCAAGCGTCGTGTTTTCGTTGTCCCAGTACTGTTCGTTACGTTTTAGAACCAAACGCTCGTTTACAACCCAGTTGTCAACAACATAAGCACCGTTACCTACAAAGTTCTCTGGCTTCGTCCATTGATCGCCGAACTTTTCAACAGTTGCTTGATGAACAGGTTTCACTGTCGTGTGGCCCATCATCATTACAAAATATGGTACTGCAGTATCTAACTCAACCACTAACGTGTGATCGTCAACCGCTTTAACACCTAACTCGCTCTTATCTTTTTTACCCGCAACAATGTCTTTTGCGTTCTTCATCTTGGTGTATTCCATGTACCAAGCATATGGAGAGGCGGTTGCTGGATCGACTGCGCGTTGGAAGCTGTAAACGAAATCACCTGCAGTGACAGGATCACCGTTTGACCATTTTGCGTCTTCACGTAAGTGGAAAGTGTATGTTTTGTTGTCTTCAGTTTCCCAAGATTCTGCAACACCAGGGATAGTGTTACCGTCCGCATCTTGGTTTACAAGGCCTTCAAGAAGATCGCGAATCACGTGGGATTCTGGAACACCTTGAGATTTATGAGGGTCTATTGTCGCAACTTCTGTACCGTTACCACGCACCAATTCTTGAACAGCAGCAAGTTTTGGCTCTTTAGAATCAGATTTAGCTTCAGGGGCTGGAGCCGGAGCAGGCTCAGCAGCTTGTTTCTCCGCAGGCTTTTCACCACAACCAGCTAGAGCGAGAGAAAGACCAGCACCAATAAATAAAGCGCGCGTGATTTTATTCTTATACATGCGTAAAACTCCAAATTTTTTCGTTAGCATCCATGACTTCTTTGTAAGGGCCTGGAACGGTCAGAGTTTTAGATTTTTTTAGTGCACTTTCTGAGCACAAAAGTCTAAAACCTTACAAAGACTGCGGCACACATTAGCAATCATTGAAGTAATTTGCCATAAAAATGTAGCAAAAAAACCAATAATGCTGACTAAACCACACATATCTAGCAGTAAACTCTAACCCCAAAGCATTCACCAGCCAAATAAAGACCAGAAGCGACATTTAACAGGCGAAACTTTCGATTAATCTGAGTTTAAACCATTTACTAGCATCTTATGCTAGATATTTACACATCATTTAACATTTATGACAAATCAAGTCTAACAAATAATTGTTTATATATTGGGCAAAAAACTTTTATTGTGAAGAATATCACCAGACAAAAGATAGGAAATATTGAAACAAAGTGAGCAATACAATGAAGATATGACCCGTCCTGATATGGGTTGACACTTTTTAACTAAAACGCTCGATGTACTTCATCGGGCGTTTTGTATTTTAAA